>JAIVHC010000119.1 GCA_020201305.1 Geobacteraceae bacterium | reverse complement strand
GAGAAAGATCACGAACTCATCCCCGCCCCAGCGGCAGGTGGTATCGCACTCACGCAGGGTACGATTGAAGCGCTGCGCCACCTTTATCAGCAACTTATCCCCCGCCGTGTGACCATAGGTATCATTTACCGGCTTGAAATCGTTGAGATCAAACACCAGGATTCCAAAGGCGCGCATCTCTGGCTCTTCCAGCGCCTGGCGCACCAGGGCCGTAAAGTGAAGGCGATTTGCCGCGCCGGTAAGGGCATCGGTATGCGCCAGGTGCATAGCCTTCTCTTCCCGTTCTTTGCGCTCGGTGATATCAATGGCAAAGTGCAGATACAGGTCATCATCCTCCCCTTCCACGGGACGCCAGCAGATCATATCCCAACTCCCATCCTCGCTCTGCTGTTCCACCACGCGCGAACGCCGCCGTTCGTCTGCAGGAATATGCTCACTGTAGGGGCTTGGCTCGCCCTCTTTTATCCCCATCTCACGCGCACGCTGATTGGCGCTCACCACTTTCTGGGTGGAGTAACGCGCCAGCACTGCCGGATAGGGGAGCGCATCCAGAAGGACCTGCTGAAATTTCTGCGACTCCTCGAGCTTGCGCCGCGCCTCCTCCTCGCGCTTCTGATGTTCCAGACTCACCAGGGCAAAGCTCAAATCATCGCGCAACTGTTCGAGCAATTCGACGCGCGATTCATTGAAGTAATCGCGTGTAGAGGCATATACCTTGAACGCCCCCACAACCTCAGTACCGATAAAGATAGGCATCGACACAGCTGAACCGATCCCCACCTTTGCCGCCTCTTCTTCCCACGGGGTGGCGCGCATTTGCATCATAAAGTCATTGGTGACTACGGTTTTCTGCTCGCGTACCGCTATGCCCGTGGGGCCACACCCTTCGGGGAGATCCGCCCTGGTACTCACGTTTATATGTTCAATATATTCACAACCCTTGTCATCGCCGTGCATAGCGACATGGCTGAGCCCCGCCGTCTGTGCATCAATCAGGGCTACACTCGCGAGTTGAAAATGCCCGTACTCCACCGCGATGCGGCACAGCTGCATATATAATTCCTGCGGATCATCGCTGCGCAGCATAACCTGATTCGCCGCACTCAGAGCACTGTAGAGGTTATTGCTCCGCTCCAGATCGCGCTGCATCGCCTGACGATATTCCAGATGCTGGCGCAGGCGCGCCGCTCCTGCGTGCATGGCACCGGCACCCAGGGCCCAGATAAAACAACACAGCACGTTAAAGGCAACAGTTCGGGTGGCAAGCATCGCGCGAATGGGCTCAAGGGGTACACTGATGGAAAGAGCGGCGGGCTGGGCAATGTTTTCATATCCTGGATGGCAATGCAGGCAGCGCTGGGTTTTTTCCATGGCATGAAGCTCACGATATTCAGCATTTCCATCAGCAGTGCGCGTTTTTTCGCGCACCACTGCGGAACCGCTCTGCAAGGTGGCAAACGTCCGCCGTTCCCACTCGTCAGGAATATTGCGCGGGTTAAGGGGTACCGGACTCACCAGGCGGCTGCGGACTCCGTCTTCGGGAAGCAGGGCCTGGATCTGGCTCAGAACCTGCGCCGGAGAAAGCACCGGAGTAGAATCACCTGCGGGACTTTTGATCTCCAGGCCCTTCTGATGCAGCACCCACTCGCGGATGGTGTGGGTACGCTCGCGCTCCAGCATCGCCGCCTGGCGCGCGAGAGCATCAACCTCCTGCCGGGTTTCCATGATATTAAACAGCACCGCCCCCAGAGCCAGGAGCAGCCACGCGCTCTGCAGCAGGTGATAAAAATGGCGGAAGTAACCCAGCTCGGTGGTGTTTTTCATTGCGATCTTCCATTAAAGGGAGCATAAAAAAGAGAAGACAAAAAAAAGATATGTTATTATACTGTATATTACTGTTCCAGTAGTTCCGGGAGCGATACTGGGACAACTGAATTGGCTGTGCTTGAAATTAAGTTTTCGACTTTAATGTTACAAGCACTGTACTTGCAACTACTTTTTTGCGTTTGCCACTTGGAGCACGCAAGTAT
>JAIVHC010000118.1 GCA_020201305.1 Geobacteraceae bacterium | reverse complement strand
CACCTGGGTGAGACTGAATTCACGCCAACCGAGCTGACGCCGGAACGCAAACCCTTCAGAGTCCGGGGGCATCTCCTGATTGGTGCTGCCCCCCACCGCATGCCAGAGCTGTTGCGGCGACACCTCGCCCAGAGCCAGGGAGATGGAGAGGTGCGAAACCCCAGAGCGCGCCGGATAGTCGCTTGCAGTGGAGTATTCAGGGAGGCCGTGGGTTATAAAGGTATGCAGACGCGTGTGCGCCCCCTTCTCCCCCATGTCCCAGTGGCGCACAAGCTTGTCCCCCCATGGATGTGCGGGCAACAGTCCAAGAGCTCCGGCATCCGTAATCTCTTGAGCATCCGGGGGCACCAACTCCAGCACCTCGGGCGCAGGAAGCGGTTGACGCGGCAGGGGTGCGTGTTCCATGGCATTGCGGTAAAACGGGGTAAACACCCTGTATGCCGAGCCGTCATTCTTCAACACCTGCTCCGGCTCCCACAGGTACGAACCGTTGTGCGGGAAGGTGGGAACCTGCGCTTTGAGCATGGCCTGTTCCACTTCACCCTCACCCGCTACACCTTCCGGAGTAAACTGGCGGGTATAATACACCCCGTCTGCGCCGTACTTGTGACACAGGTGCGGCAGAATCCTGCCTGCGCTGCCGGAGTAGAAGCGGATAGTGCCGTGGAGACGCTGATTCAGATCCTTAAGGGAATGATGTAGCGCCACCCTACTCGCCGCCCCGGAGTATGGTGCAGTGTGCGCTTCCGTCTCGAAGACAAACACCGGCACAACCCGGCCGCATTGTGCTGCAGCATCCAGGGTCGGGTTATCCGCAAGGCGCAGATCGCGGCGCAGCCACAGGATAGCGCAAGGGGAATCGGCGCTGGGGACAAGGCGTATTTGCGTCTCAGGATTGCTCAATTCAGAATTTCCCCTTTCTGAGCATATTCAGCATCACCCCGGCGGCGCACGCCAGACAAGCAGCGCTGAGATGCCCGGCATTTGCAACGGAAGAGAGCTGGAGATAAAACGCTAGCCCGAACCAGAACATTAGCCAGCACACCGTGCGCAGATAACGCCCCATGCTGGAAACGATGTATTTACGATCCGCCGGGCTGATACGCACCACCATATCCCCTTGCTCCGCCTGTTCCACCACGCGGCGCGCTTTCACCAGGGTGAGAGGCAACTGGCTGGCCTCGCGCTTGATCGCCTCGAAGCCACAGTTCTCTTCGCCCAGAGCGCGGGAGAGGTTCTGTTTCAGAATCGGGAGGATATCTTTCACCCCGTTGAAATTGGGGACATACTGGGTCCCAAGCCCTTCAATCAAAGAACTGACCCGCATCACATAGATAACATCCTGGGGTAGTTTGAACGGTTGGTCATGGAGCAGATCCAGCACTCCGAAGGCCAGATCCTGCATATTGGCAGCATCCAGGTGCTCGCTGGAGAAGATCCCGAACATCTCTTCAGCGATGCCACTCATCGCCTGCACATCCGCTTCTTCGGTAAGAATCCCCAGGCGCCGCACTGCGCTGATAAGAAGTTCGTAATCGTGTTCATACGAGGCCTTCACCGCCTGAACCATGGCCTGGCGGATATGGTGGGGGATACGGCTCACCATGCCGAAATCGAGGAGCACCAGCTCACCGGCTTCATTCACGAGCAGATTACCCGGATGCGGGTCCGCATGAAAGAACCCTTTCACGAGCATCTGTTCAGTATAGAACAACACCAGGCTCTCCATAAGGTCGGCAAATTCGACATCTATCTGTGCCACTGCCGCGGTGTTGTCAATGCGCACTCCGTTCTCGAAGCTCATTACCAGCGCCATATCGCTGGAGTATTCAGGGTACGGGCGCGGGAAACGGATGCCGGAATCCGCATAGACCTCACTGAACTGCTGCAGGTTGGCGAGTTCATGCTCCATACTCACTTCCTGCAGAATCACTTCGGTAAAGGCACGCAGTACAGCCTCAATGGAGTTGCGTGTCTGACTGGTAAACAAAGGCCGGAACAGGGCCAGAAACGCCCGCAGCAACACAATGTCAATGCGC
>JAIVHC010000117.1 GCA_020201305.1 Geobacteraceae bacterium | reverse complement strand
GCATCACCAGGATAACGGGCAGCGCAACCAGATAGATAACCGCGCCCTGGAGCATAAAGATCTGCAGGAAACTGCGCCACACAAAGGTTTTGCCCCAGCTTTCGCGCCATTGACGATAGCGCGGATCTTCGCCCTTCTCTTTGAGTTTACGGATCCCGATATGCGCAGCCAGACGCAAACCCCAGATACTTACAAGGGCCAGCAGCAACAGTTTCCGCGCCTCTGCGCTTCCATAAGCAACGAATGTACTCCACCCGACCAGGACAAATCCGATTCCGTAGGCGATATCCACAATGCTGTTATCCTCCAGCTTTAATGCCAGCAGAAACACCAGAGTCATAAAGCAGAACAATATAAGTGCAGTTAGCAGAAAAAGGTTCATGCGTATCCTCCTTTCAGTTCAGCCAGCGCCCTAGAAGGTAACTGCCACTCGCAACCAGGGTGCAAAGCACGGTGCCCCAGGCGATATCAACCACCACCACTTTCAAGGGCCAGTCGCGCAGGGTGGCCATATTGGTCAGATCGTAGGTTGCGTAAGTGAAAAATCCGAACAGGGCGCCCCAGATGGCCGCCTTTGCCAATGATCCGGCATCGAGGCCGGGCTTGACCGCAAAGAGGATAATCCCCGCTATGTACATGAAGTAAAACAGGAGTGCTGCGGTCCAGTTTACATCCGGACTGAGCAGATGAGAGAGGTTGTTGTTATAGAAACTTTTCGCCACAATTCCAAGCCATATCAGGTCGATAGCGAAAAACACCGGAACAGTCAGCAGGTAAAGCTTCAGATAATAGCTTGTCATTTAGGCATCTCCCCCTAATCTTCAAAAAATTCACTGTAATTATTCACTACAGGGGTGCAAAGAGCGATGATCTTAGGTTCCTGGGACGCCCCCGCTCTGATTGTGGTCGTCCTGAGGCCTGACTGGCTCTATACGTGAGCTAGCCCCCTTCCACCGGGAACCTGGGCTCTACCACCTGATGCTTTTTTAAAAGAGTGGTGAACAGTTACAATTCACTTTGAATCGGGCAACCGACAAACCATGATAGGCGTTGAATCTTAGAAGATAAGGACTACCTACTAAAGACAACACAACCAAGAGTTAATAAATAATAGCTTACCTGATGTTTTTTGCAACTGGGAGGGGATATATTCTCACCAACATCAAACAGAGGGCTTAGATCCCATTGGAGAGTTTAAGACCGATAATTCCGGCAATGATGAGGGCAATGCTGCATACGCGAGTGGGATTAAGGACTTCACCGAAGAGGATACTGCCGCCGATAACAGTCCCAACAACTCCGATCCCAACCCAGACACTGTAGGCCGTACCTACAGGGATATTACGCATGGCAACACTCAACAGCCACATGCTCACAACCATTGCAATCAGGGTGAGGAAGGTGGGGAGCGGGCGGGTAAACCCGGCGGTGTATTTCAGGCCAATGGCCCAGCTGACTTCAAAGAGGCCGGCAATGCCCAGAATCAACCACGACATATTTCTTCCTCTACAAATCTAATCATTACCTTAACGCCGACCGCGCTGACTCTGCTGCTTTTCGCGTTCCTCAATCTCTGTCAGGGTCTGCAGATAGAGGTCGTAGCGTTCTTGCTGCAACACGCCTGAAGAGATTGCGGCAGTGATACTGCATCCGGGCTCGTGGCGATGGCGGCAGTTGCGAAAACGACATGGCTGTTGTTCGAGGATGAAGGAAAAACCTGGATACCAGTAGGCGAGATCTTCGCTGCTGACATCTACGGGGCTGAAGTCGCGAAACCCGGGGGTATCCACCAACTCCCCGCCGTCAGGCAGAGAAATCAAGGTGGATACGCTGGTGATGTGGCAGCCGTGCGCATCGTCGTTGAGCTGGCCTACTGCAAGATCCAGTTCTGGAATCAGGGCGTTGAGGAGGGAACTTTTCCCGGAGCCGGACACCCCCACCAGCACCGTGCGCCCCGCAGTGACAAGATGCTGGCGCAGGTCGGAAAGATTACGCGAATCGGAAGCACTCACGCGCACGATATCCACCAGGGCGGAAAATTCC
>JAIVHC010000288.1 GCA_020201305.1 Geobacteraceae bacterium | reverse complement strand
GGGTATATTCTTGCTCGAGGATCAGGGTCCCCGCGGCTTCGGATACAGACCAGTGCCGGGGCGGGTTCTGTACACCGGTTTTTATGCTTCCGATAGGGTGAAGATTCAGTTGTGTAGGATTGGATATTTCCATGAAGGCTCCAGTGAGGTTGTTTATTGTTCCGGACATTTTTTGTAAGGATTGTGTGTGAACAGATTTTACGACCTTTTTGATTCTTATCGTCTACTGCTGGAAGAGCTTGATGCCTGGTTTAACGGGTGCGTGGAACGCTGCGGAGACGATATTGCCTGCTGCAGGGGCTGCAGTGCCTGCTGCCGGGGCCTTTTTGACATAAGTCTGCTCGACGCCGGTCTGCTACAGGCTGGTTTTCTGCGTCTTGATCCCGCCATCAGGGAGCAAGTACTGGTCAAAGCGCGGCGGAGGGTGGGTGAACTCCAGGCGCAATGGCCCGAGTTCCAGCCACCATACATCCTCAATCGCCTGCCCCATGAAGAGTGGCAGGTGATGCCCGAGGACGACCAGACTCCCTGTCCGCTGCTGGACGAAGAAGGGCAGTGTCTGGTCTATGCTTACCGCCCGATGATTTGCCGCCTGCACGGATTGCCGAATATAGACTCTTCGGGCGAGTCCTTTTCCGATGCGTTCTGCAGCCTCAATTTTACCCAGCGTGATCCGCTACCTCTCAAAGAATTGCGTTATCCGTTCCGGGCCACGTTTGAGCGCGAATTCACCCTGCTGGAACAGTTTGCCGAGCGCCTGCTGGGAGAGCGCCGCTGCGCCTTCGACACCTTTATCCCCAGTGCTCTGCTGATTGATTTTCTGGATACTCGCTGGAGCGCGTGACCGCACACATTAGAATTCGGCACGCCTACATGAAGCGCATCACCCTTTCCAGTTGCTGGGGGCTGAGTTGAAGCCCGTACTGCTGTTGCAGCCTTTGTTGTATCTGCTCCTCGCTCTGCCCCGTCGGTTTCATCTTGCGGATGAACTCTCCTATATCCTCGACTACGGCCCAGGGGTAGAGCAGCCAGCGCCACTGCTTTATTTCAGTGGCGCAGAAGTCAGCGGGTTGAGTGGTGTCGGCTTTCTCGTGTAATACGGCGGTGCGCAGTGCTGCGGGAGAGAACGTTTCCAGATGAGGAATGGCCGCTTCAAGGGTGTCGCCACTGTCATTGACATCATCTACCAGCAGGACCTGTGCGTCGCGGATATCCGCCGCCAGGGGGATAGTGACCCGGGCCTGCTCTTCACGTTGCGCCCCTGCCGTGTAGTGTTCCACCCGAATGGCGGCCAGGGCTCCGATATGTAGAAAATCGCACAAAAAGCGTGCCGGGGTGAAACCCCCACGTGCGATCGCGACAACCACTTCCGGCTCGAAATCGCTCTCGCGTATCTGTTGTGCGAGGTGATCGCAGGTTCTGACCACTTCATCCAGACTTACCAGATCCACCTGCATAATCGTCGCTTCAGGCATCGGCGCTCATCCGGACTCCGGCCTCCATCAAACGCTGGCGCGCCTCGTGCCCGCCTGCGGTCGTAACCGGGCGGGTGGCGTCGTTGATCAGGTATACCTCAAACCCCTCACGCCGCGCATCAAGAGCCGTGGCGGCTACGCACACCTCTTCGGCGAGGCCGCCCACCCAGATTCGGCTTATGTCGTGTCTCTGCAACTCTTGCGCCAGACCGGTCTGATCAAATGCGGAGTTCTGATCCTGATCGAATCGCACCCCCTTGGTGACCTTGATGGTTGACTCAGGCAATGCGAGATCGGGATGGAAACGCGCTCCATCGGAGTCCTGCAGGCAGTGCGGAGGCCATGGGCCGCCCTGGGCCTCAAAACTGGGGTGTCCTGCGGGATGCCAATCGCGCGAAGCGTAGACGGGAATTTCTGCATGACGTGCCAGCTCTATCCAGCGGTTAAGAACCGGCACGACCTCGTCTCCAGCAGCAATGGCCAGAGCACCACCGGGGCAGAAATCAAGCTGGACATCCACAATAAGCAGTGCATCGCCACTTTGGAGTGAGGATGGGGTTACTGACATGTGATTCCTCCT
>JAIVHC010000116.1 GCA_020201305.1 Geobacteraceae bacterium | reverse complement strand
CTACGCACAAAATCATGCAGGGTTCCGTGCATCTCGTGCCTGGAGACACGCCGCTCCTCCCCGGCTGAAATCCTCCCCTGGGCAGCGCCCCGAAACGGGGGATTACATACTACGCGATCAAACAGTCTTTCCTGCCCCTCTATCCAGGTGCGGATATCCCCCGTTTCAATCCGCACCCTGTGTTCAAGGCTGTTCAAGTACACATTACGCTGCGCCCGCTGTGCCTGTAACGCCTGCACCTCAACCCCTACCACATCCACAGCTTCAAGCCTACGTGCCACAAGCAGTGCGAGCACCCCACAGCCACTGCCCATATCCAATACCCGCTCTCCAGGCTTTAAAGTAGCAAAGTGGGCGAGCAGCACCGGATCAATGGAGAAGCGATACCCGTTTTTATGCTGAATCAGTTGCAGGCCGCCACAGCACAACTGATCCAGGGTTTCGCCGGGCTCCAGGCGTGCCTCAAGCGTAGCGTCTTTGTAATTGGTGGTCATTCGTACTCCTTATCCCCCTGCCATCCGTGTATCAACTCAATTCAGGATGTACATTAAAGCCAGGAAAGATAGAATGTATCTATTCACTCGGGGCTTATATCGATAGTGGTGGTTGAATAGTTACGATAGAACAAGCGGTGTAGTCGACAGCGGCCCGCAGTCGGAACCTGTCTAACACCATAATCGCATGCTTAAACGCAGGAGAAAATATATTATGGCCAGATTTTTAAAGAAAAAAGAGGCTTCTCTCGGTCTGCCTCCGGGCGCAGCTGTTTTTATCGGCGAACAGAAGGTGTCTGAAACCAGGATTAAATCGATGCGCTATTCCCCCACCGAACTGGAGGAGTCCGAAGTAGACCTGACTGCACCTGCGAGCACCACTCCCCCGGAAGAAGGGGTGGAGTGGACCGATATCACAGGCCTCCACGACCCGGAAAGGGTGAAATCCATCTGCACTCGATTCAACCTTCATCCCCTTACCATTGAAGATATACTCCACACCGGCCAACGCCCCAAAATGGAGGAGTTCGACCACTACCTTTATTTCGTCCTGAAAATGCTCCACTACGATCAGGAAAACAAGGTGATCCGCAGTGAGCAGTTAAGCATAATCCTGGGAGATTCTTTTGTCCTCACCTTTCAGGAACAGCCCGGCGACACCTTCGCCCCTGTGCGGGAGCGGATCCGTAAAAAACGTGGCCGGATCCGAAACAGCGGTAGCGACTACCTGGCGTACGCCCTTCTCGATACCGTGGTAGACAACTACATCGCTTCCATCGAACGCCTCGGCGAAGAGATAGAAGACCTTGAAAATGAAATTATCACCGACCCCGAACGTGAAGTTCTGGAAAAGATCAACCTGTATAAGCGCGAGATCAACTATCTGCGCAAAACCTCGCGTCCCGCGCGTGAATTCATTCTGCAACTGAGCAGACTCGACAACGACCTCGTGCGGGATAGCAGCCGCCCGTTTGTCAAAGACCTCCTCGATCTCTCCACTCAGAGCGTAGAGATCATTGAAACATACCGCGATGTGCTCTCCGACTATCTGGATATCTACAACACTGGGGTCAACAACCGCCTCAACGATATTATGCGGGTTCTGACCATCTTCTCAGCGATCTTTATCCCCCTGACCTTCATCGCCGGAATTTACGGCACCAACTTTGAGTATCTGCCCGAGCTTCACTACCGCTACAGCTATTTCATTTTCTGGGGAGTTTTACTCGTAATTGCCGCGATAATGCTGCGTTTTTTCCGCAAACGCAACTGGCTCTGAGATTCTTTAGATTAAATCTTTCTCGAACGCTTGAAAATTACTCCCCAATGGTTACACTAAATAATCACAGGCTTCCGGCGTCTGGAAGCTACAACCAAATGTACAAATACAACCAATCGTTAACCGAAAGGAGATGTACATGAAAGGGAACCCGCAACTTATTGATGAGCTCAACAATCGTCTTGCCGAAGAACTGGGTGCCATCAACCAGTATTTTGTACATGCCGAGATGTGTGAGGACTGGGGCTACACCCCACTGCAGGATCAGATTAAGCAACGCTCCATTCAGGAAATGATTCACG
>JAIVHC010000287.1 GCA_020201305.1 Geobacteraceae bacterium | reverse complement strand
AGATTAGCCCGACAATTGCGCAACATCCTTGACTGCGATGTTCACCTGACCCGCACCGAGGATGTGTATTTGAGCCTGCAGCAACGGACCGCCATTGCCAATCGTCACGGTGCGGATGTATTCATCTCTGTGCATGCCAACGCCAGTGAGGACAGACGGGTGCGCGGTACCGAAACTTTTTTTCTCAATTTCTCCAAGAATGAAAAAGCCGTTGAAGTGGCCGCACGCGAAAATAATATGAGTCTGCAGGAGGTGGGAGATCTGGAGTTGATACTCTTCGACCTGATGGCGAACTCAAAAATAAACGAATCGAGTCGTCTGGCCACCGAGGTTCAGACCTCAATGATAAAGCGCCTCAACCAGCGTTTTTCAAGTATCCGGGATCTGGGTGTGCGTCAGGGTCCTTTTTACGTTCTTCTAGGTGCGGATATGCCTTCGATTCTGGTAGAAGCGGCGTTTATCAGTAATTCCAGGGATGCGAAACTCCTGGTCAACCACAAATTCCAGCAAACAACCGCAGAGGGAATCGCACGTGGGGTGGAAGCATATCTGCGCGGACAGAACATGGTGGCGGAAAACTAAATGGACGGAATAAAAGTATTCAACCTTACAGAACTCGAGCAGCTCATTATCCAGCGTCATACGGGCGAAGATTTCAATGCTCTACGTGCTGAATTTTTAAGTCATGCCCAGGCGTATAACCACTACTATGCGGAGCAGATAAAGCACTATCATCGGAGCGGCGCTCCCGGACAGGAAATTGTTGCCAGCCTTTCCGCCTTTACCGACGTTATGGTAACCAAGGTATTTGAGTTCTCCTGCCTCGACACGGATGCTCATCCATGCGCCATACTCGCCCTGGGTGGTTATGGGCGCGCAGAGATGAACCCATACTCTGATGTGGATCTTATGTTCTACGTGCCGGAGCCCGAACGGGATAACTTTAGAGAGCTATCGGAGCGTGTCTTGTATCTGCTCTGGGATCTGGGCTACAGCGTGGGGCACTGTCTGCGCACGCGGCGCGAATGTCTGGATATGGCCTCTGCAGATCTTACTGCATATACAGCCATGCTCGACGCACGCTTTGTCTGCGGCAGCAGCACCTTGTATGAAGAGTTCGATACCCGGGTGTTGAAGCCTATAATGCATCGCAGCACCCGCACCTTCATCAAAGCCAAAATGGAAGAAAACGCCCAGCGTCTCCAGCGTTACGGTTCTTCGGTATATATCCTCGAGCCCAACATTAAGGAGGGGGAAGGGGGGCTGCGTGATCTGCACACGGCACTCTGGATTTGCAAGGCAACCTACAAAGTGCGTGATCTGCGTGGGCTGCTGAAAAAAGGGGTGATATCCGAGCGGCGCTACCATGAATTGGTCGACGCCCTCGATTACTTGTGGCGCATCCGCAACGAGCTTCACTACCTTTCAGAGCGCAAGAACGATCAACTTCATTTCGACAAACAGGAAAAAATTGCCGCATTCCTCAGCTATCATTCGAATAAATCAGGCCTCGCGGTGGAGCAGTTCATGCAGGACTACTACGCAGCGTCAAGCAAGGTAGAGCATCTGTCCTCAACCATGATTGCTGCGGCCGAGGAATCCCTGCGTCCGCAAATGCGTCATGCCCGCTATATGCAGCGCCGCAACCTGGATCGCTTCTTTTTTGTCTTACGCGGTGAACTCTACGCTTTCAGAAACGATCTGTTTGATACCGATCCCACCTTGATAATGCGCGTGTTCTGGCTGTGCCAGCGCCATGAGGTGAAGCTGAGCCTGTCACTGAAGAGCATGATCCGGGAGAATCAGCATCGCATCAACGACAGAATGCGGCGTTCGAGCAAAATGTCCGGCGTGTTTCTGGATATCCTGCGCTACAAGAAGGATGTATACAAGATTCTCGAACAGATGCACCATCTTCTATTTCTCAACTACTTTATTCCTGAATTCAAACGCATATACTGCAGGGTGCAGCACGATGCGTATCATATATATACCGTGGATATGCACACCCTCTTTGCAGTAAAAGAGATCTGCCGCCTGTGGGAGGGGGAATACGCGAAGAAGAAACCCCTGCTTAC
>JAIVHC010000115.1 GCA_020201305.1 Geobacteraceae bacterium | reverse complement strand
GCGATCATCACCCCGTCCACCCGGGTCAGAATCGCATCGAAATCCTCTACTGCCTGGGGCTTCTCAATCTTGGCGATAAGCTTCGGTGAGTAGGGTGCCGCTTCCAGCATGGCACGGACACCATCTAGATCAGCCGCATTGCGCACAAACGAAAGCGCCACCGCATCCACCCCTTCTTCGAGGCCGAAACGCAGGTCGTCACGGTCTTTTTCGGTAAACGCAGGGATACTCAAATCACTGCACGGCATATTTACCCCTTTGCGCCGATACGCGATCCCGCCGTTGATCACCCGACATACCACCTTAAAACCGTCAATCTCTTCGACGCGCAGTTCCATAAGGCCATCCGCGAGCATTATTGCGGCGCCCTCACTCACATCCTCATGCAGATGGGGATAATCCACCGGGATGGTGCCCTCCACCTTGCGATCCGAAGCACTCAAGGTGACGAGTTCACCCTGGTTCAGACGCACACCCTGTTCCGGCAACATCCCCAGGCGAATCTTGGGTCCGCACAGGTCCTGCAGAATCGCTACCGGCTCCCCCAGACGCGCTGCAATAGTGCGAATATCCTCAATGAGTGCTTTATGCGAGGCATGATCCCCGTGGGAGAAGTTCAGGCGCGCTACGTTCATCCCCGCACGGATCAGCGCTTCCAGGGTTTCTTCAGAAGCCGATACCGGCCCGATGGTGCAGACTATTTTGGTTGATCTCATGGCAATCTCCTTTGGTATCCGATGTGCTCACCTGAGTTCTGCTTTAATAAGGGTTATTCTGCCCTATAATGTCAAACTCGAAAGCCGCATAACAGCTAAAATGCAACCACACATCCAATTATATTTTCGCTGCCTATTTGAGTTTCAGAATGCGATACGCCCCGCTCAGGACAACTATACCAATAATAGTACCAATAATCAGATCCGGATAGGCAGAACCGCTCCATGCCACGAGCGCCCCCGCAAGGATCAGACCGAGATTCGCTATCACATCGTTGGCAGAGAAGATGTAACTTGCTTTCATATGTACGCCTCGGTCGCGTTTTTGCGCCACCAGCACCAGGGAGGCCACGTTTGCCACCAGGGCCAGCGTGCCCATGAGTATCATTAAAGTTGAGATGGGTTCACTGCCAAACACCACTCTACGTGCCACCTCTGTAAGTACACCGAGAGCGAGGACGAACTGAATCCAGCCGGAGAAGCGCGCGGCGCGCATTTTCTGCGCCGCAGCCTTCCCTACCGCAAACAGCGCAAGGCCATATACCGCTGCATCGGCAAACATATCTACCGAATCGGCGATGAGCCCGGTTGACTGAGCGATAAAGCCAACGATGATCTCCAGGATGAACATCCCGCCATTGATACCCAGCAGAATCTTAAGGGTTCGGGCTTCAGCAGCATCTCCCATCGCTGCGTCGGTTTCCAGATCGGCTGCTGTTGCTTCATCACTCCCGGCCAGAGCGGTTCCCAATCCCAGCGGGTGCAGATAATCCAGCAGCGTCGCAGCATCACCCTGATGCACAATCGTTACGCTGCGCGCGGAGAGGTCGAAATCCAGGGAGTGCACCTGCTCCACATCACTCAGAGCCATGCGCACCATTTGTTCTTCCGCCGGACAGTCCATGTGCGGGATTGAAAAAAAACTCCGTTTCGCTTTACTTCTTGACTGGGGCATTCAATCTCCATCTCCCAGGTAAAGACTTGAGACACAAATGGCCGAAAACTCCAGGTCTTCGGCCATTTGTGTTGAACACTTACTTTTTACGTATGTGTCAAAAAGGTATCTCATCATCCGGATTGAATGAGGGTTCGGGCGGTGCCGAAGGACTCTGCACACGTGACCCGGAATCTGCATAACTGTTGTCCTGATGTGAATCCTGCGGGGCAGAGCCAGAGCGATTATTATCGTTGCGCGCATAGTTCTGCCCCTGTCCGCCACCGGCATCATCTCCGGCACGTCCCAGCATCTGCATACTGTCCGCGACTATCTCGGTGGAATAGCGATCCACCCCGTTTTTATCCTGCCATTTTCGCGTCTGGAGTTTTCCTTCAATATACACCTGCTTGCCTTTATGCAGGTATTTGCC
>JAIVHC010000114.1 GCA_020201305.1 Geobacteraceae bacterium | reverse complement strand
GAAGAGGTTACCGCAGGGAATGAGCGTCCGATGCTGAAGCCGCGCTGGGCCTCAGTAGTGGATTGTGTCGGAGGCGAAATGCTCGCCGCAGCGATCAAGGCAACCCACTACGATGGCATTGTCACCTGTTGTGGTCTGGTGGGCTCGCCGGAACTCAATATCAATGTATTTCCGTTTATCCTGCGCGGGGTGAGCCTGGTGGGGATCGATTCCGCTGAATGTCCCATGCAGCGCCGCCGTCAGGCATGGCACTATCTCGCCGGAGCAGGAAAACTGGAGCAGTTGCCGCACATGTGTGAGGAAGTGGGTATCGAAGAGCTGGATAGTCGCATTGATTCAATGCTTAAAGGACAACTGAAGCGCCGCGTGCTGGTGAATATGCAGAAGTAGGGGCGAACGGCGTCCGCCCTCGGTCCGTGGGTGCTGTTTTGTACGCAAGGGCGCATGCCATGCGCCCCTATCATTGTTGTTGTTTTGGAGTCCACCTATGCCCCAATACGTCCTCGCACTGGATCAGAGAACAGCCCTCCCCCCTATTTTGGAGAGCAGTTTCAGGCTTATTTTTGAGACTTTGTTTTGAGATGTATTCCATCGGCCTTGAGGGCTATTTTCCCTTCTTTATACAGGATGCCCACAGCGCGTTTGAACGCCTTTTTGCTCAGTCCCAGCGCCGCTTCGATCTCCGCAGGGGTGCTCCCATCATGCAGAGGGATATGCTGGTGTTTTTTAAGCTCGCTCAAAATGTGCTCCGCCGCCTGTTCGCGCGCTGCCTTTCCCACCGGACTCAGGGATACATCCATCCCGCCATCGTCACGCACCCGCTGCACATATACCTGCAAACGATCGCCACGCTTCAGTCCTGCAGGAATCTCACTGCGATACAGCAGGCCCGCCCAGGTGTTATCCAGGATAAGTTTGGCACCAAGATCGGTAAACTGCCATACCAACGCCGTAACTTCCTGTCCAGGGGAAAGCGCGCTGAGGTCGGGGTTTAAAAAGCGCTCCACCTTGGCGCTTCCGATAAGGCGGCCGCTGTTGTCCACCCCGACGTGGACAATATAGTGACGATCGAGTTGCATCTTTTCCGGCTGCTGCGCAAACGGGACCAGAAGATCCTTGTCCAGACCCCAGTCCATAAAGGCCCCGAACTGATTGCTCTGTTTCACCCGCATCAGGGCAAATTCTCCACTCTGGGCGAGGGGAGGATTAAGGGTGCCAATCAGCGCCTCCTTGCGTCCGCGGTACACAAATACCTTGAGTTTCTGCCCCACTGCTGCGTGTGCCGGAACCTGGCTTTGAGGCAGCAGAACCGTTTCTCCCGGATTCCACTCCAGGGTGGCACCGCGCTCGTCAATATTCAGAATTTCAAGATTATGGGTTGTGCCGATTTCAAGCATAACGATTACTTTCCCCTTACCAATAATGGTATGAAATGCAGGGTGTAAAAATTCTTCGCCCCTGCGATAGGCGCTGCATTTGGTTACGTGTTGTTCAGTTCTGCTGATACAGAACCCGGGTTTTTTCCACCTCTTCGGCATAGTGGGCGAGTATCGCACGGCGTGAGAGCATATACTCTACCCGGCGCGGATTGTCCGCTTCCACCACAGGAATCTCTTCGAGATTGTGCGCGGTGATTTTTTTCATCACCTCGGTCAGATGATCGTTGGGGGTGGCGGAAACAACCTGCTGGGTGGCGAGGTCGCGCGCAATGATGAGCCCCGCAGGCAGGTCTTCGTTGAGGATGCGGCGTATATCGTTGAGGGAGAAGATTCCGCACATGTCGCCGTTGCGATCCACCACGGGGAAATATGCACATTTGGCATCAGAGACCAGGCGTAGAATCATGGGCAGGGGCATTTCTTCAGGCACCAGAAGGGGTTTTTCTCCCTTGGCTGCGAGTTTCCCCACACTGATTCCTTCCAGCACATCGATGACAAAATCCCCGAAATGCGCCTGGGAGTCGAAGCGACCCTTAACCTGCTTTTCGTAGATGCTGTTATCCCGCATTACCAGCATCGATACTACACACACCAACATCAGGGGGGCAAGGAGGCCGTAGTTCCCGGTGAGCTCACTCACCATAATCA
>JAIVHC010000113.1 GCA_020201305.1 Geobacteraceae bacterium | reverse complement strand
CATCTGTACCGCATGGCGCATCGACCGTAAACAGGCGCGCCTGTTGATATTCCAGCTCCAGGCACTTCAACAGCACCAGCCCCTCCTCCTCGCGGACTATATCTCACAACCACTCGCAAACCGCCTTAACCATGCGCAGATCCAGTTCTTTGACGGCGCGGGCAACGGCTTTCTCCATGCTCCGCCCCTATACTTCAACCGCAGCGGCAACAAACCCGTCAAGTCAGCTCCCCTGCCCAACCGCTGTGTACAGAATGCGGGCCTGCGCGTGCTCTACCAGTTGGTGCGGAACCCTGAGCTGGCGCAGGGCACCTATCGTGAAATTGCCGCAGAAGCAGGCGTCGCTCTCGGCAGCGTGGGCCCTGTACTTAAGGATCTGCAGCGAAAAAAAATTCTCACCCCGCCGGAGGCAGAACGCCGTCAGGTTCTGGACCACACCGAACTTCATCAACTCTGGGAAGCCTCCTTTATTCACAAACTCCGCCCCCGCCTTCAGATCGAACGCTGTACTCCCACACGCCCCTGGGGGGTGGAATCTCTTCCGTCCCTGATAAAAACCAGCAGACTGGAAGAGGATGTAATTCTCGGAGGTGAACTCGCAGCAGCATTTTACTGCGATCATATCCAGGCACACCAGGTAACCCTGCACGTCGAACGTGCCCGCGCCCTGAAGCTGATGCTGCAACTGCGCCTTACCCCTGATCCGGAGGGGTGCATTGATGTTGTGGCGAACTTCACGCCCAACAGCGTGTATTCCCAGCGTTCCGCCGAAGGATTACTCCTGGCGGAACCTTATCTGGTACATGCGGAGTTGATGAGCGCAGAAAAACCACGAGCCCGCAGCGCCCGACAATTGGCTCAGGGATATTTCCCATTCTGATTACGCAACACTTTCATAACCCTCTATCCACAGGATCGTCATGTATCAGCGCATCATGCTCTTAATCGCAACCAACCTGGGGCTCGGTTACATCCGTAAAGCCCCCGGCACCTTCGGAACCCTGGCGGGAATTCCGCTTTTTTATCTCGTTGCCTCCTTCCCTGCATGGGGAGCCATCCTTACCTGGGCAGCGGTATTCATCCTGGCGTGCTGGAGTGCCGCCTGTGCCGGACGCCATTTCGGCGTGGTAGATGACGGACGCATCGTAATTGATGAGCTGATCGGCTATCTTACCGCGGTGCTGTTTCTCCCCTTCAGTTGGAGCAGCGCAATTCTTGCCTTTGTGTTGTTCCGGTTTTTTGATATTTTTAAGATTTTCCCGGCCAACTGGTTTGACACCCGCCTGAAAAACGCTTTTGGCGTCGTTCTGGATGACGTGGTAGCCGGGGTGTATGCGGGTATTGTGCTGCGCCTGTGTATCTACTTCATCTCCTGATCTGAGTTTAAGGAATAATCCATGGATATCGTATGTATCAGCATCGGAAATGAGCTGTTAAATGGAGAGATAGCGGACACCAATAAACAGTGGCTCGGACGCGCCCTGGAACAGGCCGGGTATTCCCTCGCTGAAGCTATTACCATCGGGGACGATAGCGCCCGAATCCGCGCCACCATCGAGTACTGCATCGATGCCGGATACGCCATCATTGCCACCGGAGGTCTGGGTCCGACCGGGGATGATATCACTGCACGTGCCGCCGCTCAGGCATTCAGGCTGCGTCTGGTGCTCAACGATGATGCGCTGGAAATGGTGCGCGATTTCTTCCGCCGCAGGGGCAAATCCTGCCCGCCGGGGAATGAAAAGCAGGCACTGCTGCCCCAGAAAGCGCATGCGCTCGAAAACACCTGCGGCACCGCGCCGGGATTCTATCTGCGCCACAACGATTGTCCGGCATTTTTTCTCCCCGGAGTCCCGCAGGAAATGCAGGCCATGTTCTCACGTCAGGTTCTGCCCCTGCTGCAGTCCAGCGTTCCCACAGTAGAGCTGCCTCTTAGCGCTACCCTGTACACCTTCGGCATCCCCGAGGCGGAACTGGAGCAACGCCTGCAGCGTCTGAACTTCAAGCACGACACCCAGTTGCGCTACCGCCTTGCAGGGCCGCAGGTTGTAATTAAGGTTGAAGTGGCACACGGGCGCGAAGATGCGCTG
>JAIVHC010000112.1 GCA_020201305.1 Geobacteraceae bacterium | reverse complement strand
CAATGCCGGGCAACGGCGGCACTATAGGTTTGGAGCCGGTCGCAACGATGAGTTTCGTGTATTTGAGTGTCTCGTGATCCCGGCAGGTAATCAACTTACTGCTGCGATCCACATCCTCCACATGGCTGGCCACAATCTCTATACCCATGTTGGTGACCATTTCATCGGGGATTATATTTTTTTCTACCGCCTTCAGGGTGCCGTAAATATACGGAATCCCGCAGGGGACCGGGGTTTTACTCACATTGCGGATCACTGTTACTGACTTTTCCGGATAGCGACGCTTTGTAGTTAGCGCGGCCATAAGACCGGCGGCGGAACCGCCTATAATCACCAGATCACGTTGTTGCATGTTATTCATCTCCTTGTTGGTGCTGACATTCGGGACATACGGCAAAAATGTTAAGACAATGGGAACGCAATGCAAACCCGTGCTGATCTGCCACATCTGCACAGACATTGCACACATCCTCTTTACTGAAGGGGATGGTTTTCCCACACTCGGTACACACAAGATTATCCACCGCGCATCCCTTCGGGCACGCGGCATACACAGCATCTGCGCTTACCCCATCGGGGGAGAGCTGCACCCGCCGCAACAGTCCACATTCCATGAGAAGATGCAAGGTGCGGTAAATGGTGGCCTTGGATATCCGCCCCCCTTTTTGTTTTAGACGCACAAGGAGAGAATCCACGTCAAAATAGTCATCCATGGCCAGAATTTCCTCATATACCAGGCGGCGCTGCTGAGTTACTTTCAAACAGCGTTCTTCTAAAAACTGTTCAAACATATCCAAAGACACTCTTCCCTCCTCAAAGCAAACATGTTGCTGCAACTGATTCTCATTCGCTATTTATAGGGCCACATTCGCTTTCTGTCAAGCAAAGAATTTATATCCTGCAGATCTGTCTATTCATAACTACATCAGTCTACTATGGTACGGGGCTTCTTTCCTCTGAATAGCACTCCAACGGAGGCTGAGCTGCAAAAAAATATATACCCCCAGAGATAAAACACGAGCAAAGTTTGATGCTTTCGCAGAAAGCACAAAATTAGATGGCTAAGCAAAAAGCGCCAAATGCTAGGCGCGTAATTATCGAGCAATGAGGGGTACCTACGTACGTCGAAGCAGCGAGACAATTACAGCCTTCAATATATCTTGAAGAAAATAAACAATTGTTCTATTGCTACTCACATTAAAAAATTATTTTTCTTAAGCGCGTAATAAATACGCACACACTCTTTGTGCAGAATATTGCGCGTCGTTTAAGCAGGAGAGAAGCATGAAGTTCAAAAATCTGAAAATTGCAAACAAGATTTACCTCTTATTTGCGCTGGCCGTACCGGTGATGTGCGTAGTATTCGGCGCTCTGTACTGGAAAACATCCGACAGCCTGTATCAGGAACGTTTTGCCAAGGTTAAATCACAAACGCAGAGTGCTGCATCAATTATAAAACACTTTGCAGACATGGAGCGTAGTGGCAAGCTCGAAGTTGAGGAAGCGCAGCGCCTGGCGGTAGAAGCCATTGCCGACATGCGCTACGGTGAGGATGACTATTTCTGGATCAATGACAGTGGCCCCACCATGATCATGCACCCGTTCAATCCCTCCCTCAACGGCAAAGACCTCAGCGGTTTTGCAGATCCGGACGGAGTGCACCTGTTTAAAGAAATGGTGAAGGTAACCCGCTCGCAGGACGGCGGCTTTGTACACTATCGCTGGGAGAAACCCGGCCACACCAAACCGGTAGATAAAATATCTTACGTGCAGCGCATCAAAGAGTGGGACTGGATCGTAGGTACCGGGCTCTACACCGATGATATCAAGGCCCAGACCCAGATGATGCTGTATGGCGTAGTGGGCATTGTGGGCTTCACCATTCTCGCATCCCTGGTGGTAGTGATCTGGTTTGCGCGCGGTTTATCGAATCCCATATCCCGGGTTGTACACATGCTTCAGGAGATGACCAGAGGCCACATCGGAGAGCGGCTCAAACTGGATCGCCATGATGAAATCGGGGTGATGGCCGCGACCCTGGATGATTTCGCGGAAAATCTTGAACACGAGCTGGTGGATTCCTTGCGGCGCCTCGCCAACGGGGATCTCACGTTTGAGATCCACCCTGCAGATGAAAATGACGTTATCCGTGGCGCTCTCAAAACCATGGAGCAGGATCTCAACGAGATGGTGGGCCGAATCCAGACCAGCGGCGAACAAATCAGTTCCGGCGCCTCCCAGGTTGCCGATGCGAGCCAATCCCTATCCCAAGGAGCAACCGAGTCTGCAAGTTCCCTGGAACAGATCTCTGCTTCCATAAACGAGCTCGCCTCCCAGACCGATCAGAATGCGGAGAATGCGGGCCAGGCAGCCACACTCTCCACGGATGCGAGTAGTGCCGCCAACCGCGGCAACGAATCCATGAACCATCTGGTATCGGCAATGGAGGACATCAACCAGTCGAGCCAGAGCATCTCCAAGATCATCAAGGTAATTGATGAAATCGCATTCCAGACCAATCTCCTCGCTCTGAATGCAGCGGTGGAAGCAGCTCGTGCCGGACAACACGGCAAAGGCTTTGCCGTAGTCGCAGAAGAGGTGCGCAACCTCGCCGCCCGCAGCGCCAAGGCCGCAAGCGAGACCGCTGAACTCATTGAAGGCTCCGTATCCAAGGCGCAGAACGGCGCCGAGATCGCGAGTGAAACCTCCAAGGTTCTGGATGAAATCGTGACCCACTCCACCAAGGTTTCGGACCTCATCGATGAGATTGCCTCAGCGAGCAAGGAACAGGCGCAGGGCATTTCCCAGGTCAACATCGGCATCAGTCAGATTGATGACGTCACGCAGCAGAATACAGCCAACGCTGAAGAGGGCGCTGCAGCCGCTGAGCAGCTCTCGAGTCAGGCCGAGCAGCTGCGCCAGATGCTGAGCCGCTTCAAAACCAAGCACAGCAGCGCGAACCCTGCAGGATCGGGCAACCGTCCAGCCATAGCCGCACCCCAGAAACAGAAATCGCTCGGATGGTAATTAGATAACACCTAAAGCAGAATACAGCGCAACGCAAAAGCGCCGCACGAATCTTTCCGTGCGGCGCTTTTGCGTTTAGCACCCGACCTTTACATGTGCTTCGCTTATGTAGTATCGGGTGGAATATGCTGCGGGTCTATTTTGCTGCAGCGCGAGCTTCAGCCATCCACTCATCCCACTGAGCCTGGTTTTCTTTGATCCACTCTTTAGC
>JAIVHC010000111.1 GCA_020201305.1 Geobacteraceae bacterium | reverse complement strand
GTCTTCCACAATATTAGCTTCGATATCCACTCCCTGCTTTTCAAGCAGCGGAAGTAAATTGGGGTCATCCACCGGAGGCAGGACGGTTCTGAAGCGTATATAATCGCGTGTTTCTCCCTCGTCTTTACCTTCCCCTCCACTCAATAGAGATTTTGACGTAGAAGACTGTTCCAGACTGATCCTTTCTTTAAAACGGCCGCTTACACGCTTATTTTCCAGGGTAACTTCAGCAATGTTACCCCTGTTGAGAATCTCTTTGAAACGACTGTAGGAAACAAGAGCCTGCGGCTCCTGCGGCGTGCTGGGAAACAAATACGCAAACCCTGCGTTGAGGGCAATTATGGCGAGCATGAACAGCAGAACCCTGTTCCAGTTTGATTTCATAAGATATGTCTCCAGTCAGTATGTATCTATTGAGGCCACCAAGGTGCGACCGTGGTTTGAGTCAGAAATTTGACCTGAAATATTTTTATTCTAACAGAGCTTAACTGCAAGCCAAAGCTCAACCTCAGCATAACATCTTCCTTAGAACTACTATACCTTTCGTGCAGTACAGACAGGCTACGTTTGCACTTGCACCGCTTTCAATAAGGGTTTAGTTTTACATCATCCGTGAAGCCATTAATTTTCATGCACCCATATTGAGGATTCATGTCACAATCTACTCCCCACTCTCCTGATTCAATTCTACCTCACACAGAAGTTGAAATATGCAAAGCAGAGATGCCGTCTGAACATTTCAGCTGCACAAAGCACATGCAAATACTAGCGCAACAACCTGTGTATTTCTGCTCGCAACATTTGATGTACATTTCACTCTGCGCTCTGGGTCTGGTGTTATTGCTGGCATGGCCCACCTATGCGCAGCAAATTTCCCTTGATGCTGCATTGGAACGGGCATCTACCCACGCAACAGAACTCCAACGCCTGCAGAAACAACAGCAACTGGCACGCGCCACACATACTCGTTCCGCGCAGGCGTTTCTACCCCGTATCAGCGCTGATTCTACATGGATACGTGCCGACGCCGAAGCTCTTGAGCATATCCCGAGCCTGAACTTGCGCGCTACTCCTCCAGGGATAACCACACAAGATTACGGCCCCGTTGAAGGGATTGTGAGTGGAATAAATATCGTTCAGCCCCTTATTCATGTTGAAGGCTGGGCAGGTCGCGCCCAGGCAGGCACCGCCGCCCGAGCACGCAAGGCCGCAACCGAGTGGGGCGCGCAGATGCTGAAGCTGAAAACCGCACAGGCCTACTTTGGGGTGCATATCCAGGGGGCGGTTTTACATGCAGCACAGCAGGCATTACACGCAGCACAGCAGGCACTTGAAGCTGCCACTGCCAACTTCTCAGAGGGGCTGGTAAGCAGACTCGATGTAACCAGAGCCAGCGCTGAAGCTCAAAGTGCACAGGCGCGTGTATTTGCTGCCGAAACTGAACTTAATAAAGCAAAAAACGATCTAGCTGCTCTGCTCGGTCTGAACCCTGCAAAACCGATTAGAGTCACAACTCCTCTACCCCAGCCCCTTCCTCCCACTGGGTATCCCCTGCCACAACAACAACGCGCTGACATTGCCGCGAGAGAACTGAGCCTGAAGTCCGCTGCTGTCGGGGTGGACAAAGCGCGGGCACGCATATTTCCCCAAGTAAACCTCCTCGCGCGCCAGCAGTGGGTGGATGGAGATAAGGAGTTCGAAGATTATGGCGATGCGTGGCTTGTAGGGGTCAATCTGGAGTGGAATCTGTTCGATGGGTTGGATCGCGTGGGTGAAATAGCTGAAGCCAAAGCACAGGCAAACCTGGCGCGGGTTGAAGTCACGGAAAAGAAACGCGCCGCAGAGGCACAACAACACAACACCTTTAACGACTGGGTTTCCTCATGGAAGGCATGGCAAGCATCCCAAGCTGCGGTGGATTCCGCTGTGAGCGCAGCTGACCTGGCTGCACGCCGTTACGCAGAAGGATTGGGAAATCTTACCGAAGTACTTCTCACCCGTGCGGAGCTATTTCAACACCAGGTCAGTACGAGCAGGTATCAGTATCAAACTCTCCTGGCGGGGATGAGCTATTATCTGCACCATGGTTAC
>JAIVHC010000110.1 GCA_020201305.1 Geobacteraceae bacterium | reverse complement strand
GTGGAGAAGTGCCGCGCCTGAATTTATTTGGATATCAGCGTTTTTAGATATTCCTGCAGTACCAGAGCATGATTGTGCGCGGTATCGCGCGCTGCATACACCAGGGTCAGGCGCTCTCCCGTCACTGAATCCAGGAGATCACGGGCGGCTGTCCCCTGTTTGAGCTCTTTGAGGTAGCGCTCCCGGAACTCCTCCCATTTTTCCGGATCATGCCCGAACCAGCGTCGCAGTTCAGATGAAGGCGCCACTTCTTTGCTCCACGCATCCAGATTCAGGTCCTGCTTTGAAACCCCGCGCGGCCACAGGCGATCCACGAGGACGCGGTAGCCGTCGCCAGGTTGAGTGGGTGTATATGCACGTTTGATTTCTATATGCATATTTCCTCTCTCTTATTTTTCAAGTTCAGCTTCCAGTGCTGCAATGCGTGCCTTGAGTTCCTGTTCGCGCTCGCGGGCTTTGCTGGCATCGCGCATGATTGAGGCGATACCATATGCTTCTCCGCTCTCATCCCGGAGCAGAAGAATGCTGAAAGCGCACGGAACCTGGGAACCGTCTTTGCGCAGGGCCGGAACCGAGAGAAGATCATGTTTACCGTAGTGCGATTCTCCCGTTTTCATGACGCGGAAATATCCGTCCCAGTGTCGTTGGCGCAGGCGCTCCGGGATAATGATGTCAAGAGACTGCCCGATTGCCTCCCCGGCGCTGTAGCCGAAAAGGTGTTCAGCCCCACTGTTCCAGAAACGGATTACCCCTTCAGGGTCGCAAAAAAGGATGGCATCGGGGGCATCGTGAACAATCCGGGCGCAGGTGTTACACTCAAGGGGTTGTGTCATCTCCAATCTCCTGCAAATAGGGGGATAGAGTGAGGCATGGCGGCTTTTCGCATATCCTTACATTTGGAATATACAGTGTATTTGATGAAGATCAATGTTTGGGCCGAAAATCCCCTTTACCCTTGAAACCGCAACGTAAAAATATCGGTTGCAGCTTCGATACTTGCAGCTATGTGTAAACCTGTTAGCCTTAAGGACAGAAGCAGGGAAACCTAGGCACATGCTGCCACCACTTCAAAAAAGGAGGGAATATCATGGCTAAAGAAGTATGGGTCGACAAGGAAGATTGCATCACCTGCGGTCTGTGTGTAGACAATCTGCCCGAAGTGTTCAGGTACGATGATGACGAAAAGGCTGAGGCGTTTAACAGCTCTGGCGCGAGTGAAGATGAGATTCAGTCAGAAGCCATTGACCAGTGCCCGGTAGGGTGTATCCACTGGAAGGATTGAAACCCTGGCGCTTAGCGCACAAACAGGCGCACGAACTGCGGGACGGTAAGAAAGAGAAAACGTTCATTTCTTACCGCCCCGCACAAGTTGATGTGCAAAATATCACTTCTACCGTTTACCAAAATCAGCTGCGTGCTCAGGCCAGAAGCTCAAATGTGCCACTCTCGGGGCAATATCCCGCAAGGGTTCCTGCCTGCATGTCGAAGTACCAGCCATGCAGCTCAAGCCGCCCTTCCTCGACCCGCTCTTTGATCCAGGGAAATGACATTAGGTTGTCGAGGGAAAGCAGGAGGGCGGCTTTCTCACACGCATAGCCCTGGACCTCGGGGGATTTGTCGGGCAGCTCGGCCACAACCTGCTCTCTGGCGGCTGCGGCGATCCCGACCCAGCTGCCGATAAAGGAATTCTGCGAACATTCACAGATTCCGTCGAGCAGACCTCTGATGCCGCCGCACTGCGAATGGCCCATGACGATGATGTGCTCTACCTCAAGGTGACGCACAGCATATTCGAGCGCCGCGCTCACCCCATGATGACCGGCGTCCGGTTCGCAGGGCGGCACCAGATTCGCGACATTGCGCACCATGAACAGATCCCCGGGGGCGCAGTCGGTTAGAATGGCGGGATCGACACGCGAATCACTGCACCCGATGAGCATCGCTTTGGGGCTCTGCCCCTTGCGCAGGCTGTTGAACAGGGTTGTGTCCGATCCGAGCCAGTTGTCCTGAAAACGTTTAAATCCGCTTATAAAACCAGCAATATCCTGCATCTCTATTCTCTTTTCTGGGTGATCCCGGTTACTGCCTGAGTGTCACAACCGAGCTGAAA
>JAIVHC010000175.1 GCA_020201305.1 Geobacteraceae bacterium | reverse complement strand
TAGCTCACCCGTACCGCAATGGCGGATGCGATACTCAAGGGGATCATGAACACCATGCCGGTGAAGCTGATGGCAATCTGATGTGCAGCTACCGTCTGAGCGCCAAAGCGGGAGAGGAGCAGGGCGATAACCGCGAAGATGCTGCACTCGATAAACATTCCCACCCCGATGGGGATGCCGAGGCGGAGCAGGTAGGTGAGAATCTCTCCATTGGGGCGGGCGCGAAACGAGAGCAGGTGCAGGTAGCGGAACAGACGCCCGCGCCAGAAAATAACCAGCATCCCTCCCATCATCACCCACATGGTTGCCGCAGTGGCTATGCCACACCCGACGCCCCCCAGGGCGGGGAAGCCCAGTTTGCCAAACACCAGCACATAGTTGACTGTAATATTGACCAGCAGGCCCACAAAGCTGATGAGCATGCTCGGGCGCGTGATGGAGAGCCCTTCACTGCAGTAGCGCAGGGCAAAGCATATCCCGATGGCGGGGAAGCCCCATGAAACAGCCTTCAGGTACGCCATTATGAGTGGTATAATACTGCTTTCAACCTTAAGCATCACAAGCAACGGGTTGCAGCTACGTAGCAGAAGTGCCGCTCCCAGACCGAGGATTATCCCCAGATAGAGCCCCTGGGGGATCAGGGCACGGATGGTGGCGTTGTCCTTTTGCCCGTAGGCATGCGAAACGCTCGGGGTCAGGGCGTTGAGGATCCCGAGTAGAAGAATAAAAACCGGGAACCAGATACTTGAACCTACAGCAACTGCGGCAAGGTCTGTGGCGCCAACCCTGCCCGCCATCAGGGTATCCACAAACCCCATACTCGACTGCGCCAGCTGAGCCAGAATCAGTGGAACACTCAGACGCATCAGGATCTTGAATTCCATCCAGTTGAGTTGGGTGGCGCGGTGCGAAAGAGACATGCTTGAAGTTTCTTTTGGGTGGTAGAGGGTAAAAGGCAGTGTGCTGCGCTGTACTACCAGATTCAAGTATATTTGTATACCCGGGATGATTTTATATTTGAGTTGAGCAGGAGGAATGATGCAGAAAATCCTCATCTTTATTGGGATTGCTCTGATTGTCCTGGGAGTGTTGTGGCCGTGGGTGGGGAAAATCCCCCTTGGACATCTTCCCGGTGATATTGTGATAGACAAGCCGGGAATGAAGATATATTTCCCTATAACCACCATGATTGTCGTCAGTCTGGTGTTGTCTCTGGTATTGCGCCTGTTTAAGTAAACATGCTCCAGTTCCGTTATATCCCTGAACCAGTGGAGAACATATATATATGCACACCTTTAAAGTAGAACAACACGAAGCAGGGCAGACATTGCTGCAATTTCTGCAGCAGCGGATCCCCGCAGCAGGGCGTGGCTACCTGCGTCAGTTGCTTAAAAAGGGACGTATCTGCAGCGAAGATAAAGCCTGGCAAGAAGACACGCCCGTATATGAGGGGCAGTGTATAACACTCGGTTCCAGTGCGCGGCTGCAGGAGTTGCTTACGCAACCAACTGTTGCTGATACAGAACTCGGCATCCTGTTCGAAAGCAAGGAGATGCTGGTGGTGGATAAGCCCGCTGGAGTTGCGGTTCACAGCAGTAGCGGGCATGAAGACGACAATATTACCTCCCGCGTGCAGGATTATCTGCAGGGGAAACGATTCCAGGTTGCACCAATCCATCGCCTGGATGTAGGGACCTCAGGGCCGGTATTGTTCGGCAAGGGGAAGAAGGCATGTGCAGCTTTGGGAACCCTGTTCATGCGCCACGAGGTGGAAAAAGTCTATGTAGCTCTGGTGAGCGGGAATCTGCAGGGGAGTGGAGCCCTTTCGCGCCCGTTGAGCGCGAAGGGTAAGGTTAAAAGTTGCTATACCACTTTTTCCACCCTGAAGCGTACCGCAGACCTGAGTCTGGTGGAATTGGTTCTGATAACCGGGCGTCAACACCAGATCCGGCGTCAGCTTGCCCTTGAGGGGCACCCTGTTGTGGGGGATGGGCGCTATGGCGGGGTCGAGGTGGAGGGGCTGGAGCATCCATTTCTACACTGTAGCAGTATTGCTTTTACCGATCCATTTTCAGGCACGCCCCTGAAAATTGAGAGTAAGCTGCCTTCCCCCTTGCAGGATGCCATGTCTGCGTTATTCTAATCTATGTATGTGTAGAATGCGCATCTGATACGCCTAAGCCACACAGAAAGGGGCTTGTTATGGAACACTGGAATGTTTTCACCCAAACTTCGCGCATTGCCTATTTTTCCATGGAGATCGGCCTGGCTCAGGAGATCCCTACGTATAGTGGAGGTCTGGGCGTTCTGGCCGGAGATACGATTAAAAGTGCGGCGGATCTCAATATCCCCCTCGTAGCGGTTACACTGGCAAGCCGCAAGGGATATTTCGCCCAAAGTCTGGATGCAGACGGGGCACAGCACGAAGCCCCGGTGGAGTGGGATATCTCTGCGCGCATGAAGCAGCTGCCGGCACGGGTTACGGTGCCGATTGAAGGACGCTCTGTGACTGTGGCGGCATGGCTGTACCGTAACCAGAGCCCGGCCGGAGGTGTGGTGCCGGTGTTGTTTCTGGACACCGCTCTCGAAGAGAACACCGAAGAGGATCAGACCATCACCGACAGACTCTACGGCGGGGATCAGCGCTACCGCCTCAAGCAGGAGGTAGTCCTCGGGGTTGGAGGAGTGCGGATCCTCCAGGCGCTTGGATTCAACATATTCCAGTACCATATGAATGAAGGTCACGCGGCGCTCCTGACTCTTGAACTGTTGAACCAGACGCGCAATGTGCATGCCGGGAGTTGGATGAATACCCTGGATGTGGATCGTAAAGCGGTAGCGCAGCGTTGTGTGTTCACCACTCATACTCCGGTTCCGGCAGGACACGATCGCTTCAACTACTCATTGGTTCAGGAGGTGATCGGGGATGAAATCGTTCCAGTGGAACAACTGCGTCAGCTCGGAGGTGATGCAGAACTCAATATGACTACGCTGGCGTTGCAATTGAGCCGCTTTGTAAATGGAGTAGCCAAAAAACATGGTGAGGTTTCACGCAAAATGTTCCCGGGTTATGAAATCCATGCCATCACTAACGGGATCCATCCCCTTACGTGGGCGTCTGCATATATGGTGTCACTTTTCAACCGGCATATCAGCGGCTGGGCCCTCCAGCCTGAACTGCTGGTGCGGGTGGATAGCATCTCCGATGAAGATCTCTGGGATGCACACCAGGGTGCGAAGGCATATCTGGCCCAATACATCAAAGAAGTAACAGGAGAGCAGCTGTTTCTGGATGTGTTCACCATCGGGTTTGCGCGTCGGGTAGCAACGTACAAGCGCAATGATCTCATTTTCCATGACCTGGAGCGTCTGCTCGCAATCGGCAAAGGTCGTTTGCAACTGGTTTTTGCGGGCAAGGCCCACCCCCACGACAACGATGGTAAGGCTCTGATTCAGAATGTCTACACGGCGGCCGAGCGCCTGCACGGGGAAATAACGGTCATCTATCTGCCCAACTATTCCATTGATGTCGCCAAATATCTTATTCCTGGAGTCGACGTCTGGCTCAACAATCCCACCCGCCCGCTGGAAGCCTCCGGTACCAGTGGTATGAAAGCTGCATTGAATGGGGTTCCCAACTTCAGCGTGTTGGATGGATGGTGGATTGAAGGGCATATCGAGGATATTACCGGATGGTCCATAGGGGAAAAAACCAGTATTGATGCCAGCCTCGAAGAGGCCAACGCAGCAGATGCCGATGATATGTACGCGAAACTGGAGGACAAAATCCTACCCCTCTATTACGAAGACAGACCCGGATGGATCCGGGTGATGAAAAACGCCATCGGTAAAAATGCATACTATTTTAACACCCACGTAATGATGCGCCGCTATGTTACCGAAGCGTATCTGCAGCGTTAACGCGAAGGATGCCACATGAAATATCAAAATCTGGATCAGAATCCGGCTTATCACTCCCTGCTGCATACTCGCCTGGAAGCGGGTATATCTACCCTGCTCGATGCGCGTCGGGTTGAGGAGTACTCCTGCGCCATGGGGGATGATATGTTCTTCAACTATGCGGCCACGCCGGTGACTGAGCGCCATCTTAAACTGTTTCAGCAGCTCACGCGCGAGGCTCAGGTGCTGGAGCAGTACCATGCATTGCTCAATGGCGAGATGATGAACGGAAGTGAACAGCGTATGGTGCTCCATCATCTTACCCGTGGCCAGTGCGGGGCGCAGGTGGAGCACACAGGGGTAGATCTGCACGCATTCTACAGCAACGAACGGGAGCGTTACGCCACCTTTGCACGCCAGATTCACGCCGGGGAAATTCGCTCCAGTGCCGGACATGCGTTCACCCATCTGTGTCAGATCGGGATCGGGGGTTCTGATCTGGGGCCCCGAGCCCTATATCTGGCGCTGGAGCAGGAGGCGCGTAAAGATAATGCACTGAAAATGGAAGCCGGGTTTATCTCCAACGTGGATCCCGATGATGCCGCAGCGGTTTTTACACGTCTGGATCTAGGGCGTACCCTGTTTATTCTGGTGTCGAAATCGGGTACCACGCAGGAGACCCTCACCAATGCTGCTCTGGTGCGTACCGCTCTGGAGGATGCCGGCCTTGACCCAGCTGCACACATGGTGGCGGTAACGGGGCAGGGGAGTCCGCTGGCGCAGGATGAGCGCATGCTGGAGCGCTTTTATATCGATGACTTTGTCGGGGGACGCTTTTCCTCCACCAGTGCTGTGGGGGGAGTATTGCTCTCTTTGGCTTTCGGGCCTGAGGTTTTTGCCCGGCTCCTCGAAGGGGCGCATCAGCAGGATCGTTTAGCTCTTGAGGATGACATCCGTGCCAATCCCGCTCTACTTGATGCTCTGCTCGGGGTGTATATGCGTAACTGCCTGGGATATTGCGCCACTGCAGTTTTGCCCTACAGCCAGGCGCTAAGCCGTTTTCCCGCACATCTGCAGCAGGTGGATATGGAGTCCAACGGTAAACAGGCCAACCGTTATGGCGAGGAACTACACTATCCCACCGGTCCTATCGTCTTCGGGGAGCCGGGTACCAACGGGCAGCATTCGTTTTACCAGCTTCTGCATCAGGGCTCTGATGTGATTCCACTTCAATTTATCGGTTTTAGCACCCCTCAGGGCAACGCCGACAGAAACATCGACGGAATTACGAGTCAGACGAAGCTCAATGCAAACCTCGCTGCACAGATTGTCGCCTTTGCGCGCGGGCAACAGGATTCTGATCGCAACAATGTTTTTCCGGGCAGGCGTCCAGCTACCTTGATCCACGCCCCGCGTCTGACTCCCACTCGTCTCGGTGCTCTGTTGGCGCACTATGAAAACAAGGTGATGTTTCAGGGCTTTTTGTGGAATCTGAACTCCTTTGACCAGCCCGGAGTACAATTGGGTAAGGTTCTCACCGCGCAGGTGCTGGGTGGAGATACCGAAGATGGAGCATTGCAGGCATATGCCGCCAAACTGGGAGTATGGGCGTGAAATACGTGTTGTTTTCGTGACAGAGTTCTTGACAAGAAGGGTAGTTTGGTCACGCTTTGTGCATGATGTCTGGGTTTGTTTTTTAAGTAATTCGCGTGTTTTGTGGCACCTGAGTGCAGAACCATACCCAGGAGCGTACTCTCCGAACGCGCGAATAAAGATGTTTTCCGGCTTTAACTGGCGAAGGGTGTAGAGATTATGCTGCTACTTGGCGGAGATATTGGCGGAACCACCTCGCGTTTTCACCTTAAGGATAGCGGGGATGAAAGCCGTTTCCCGGAGGTGATTTCCTATCCGAGCGGAGATTTCTCCTCCTTTTATGCTCTGCTGCAGCATCTCTTTGAGCAGCATAATGTGGCACATGTGGATGGCGCGTGTTTCGGCCTCCCCGGCCCGATTGTTGACAAACAGGTGGAATTGACCAATCTCCCCTGGAGCATCTGTGTTGACGAAATCAAACGCCAGATTTCTATAACACAGGTTGAACTGATCAACGATTTCTACGCCGCTGCCCTCGGGGTTGATCTTCTCACCCCGGCGGACTATGTATGTGTGTATGAAGGGCAGTATGATCCGAAGGGTAATCGTCTGGTTATCGGTGCAGGAACCGGACTCGGAGTTGCTCCGGTGTATCAGATCGGCGGGTGTTTTTATCCCCAGTCTTCCGAAGGTGGGCATATGGACTTTGCCCCCCTGAATCAGGAGCAGGAAGACCTGCTGGACTGGCTTCACTCCCACTCTGATCATGTCTCATATGAAAACATCCTCTCTGGGTCGGGGCTCGAAGCTCTGTACCGCTTCTGCGTGCAACGAAAGGCTTCTCCACCTTCCCCCGGTTCAGAGAATATGACACGCGTAAGTGCCGCGGAGGTTCACCGGTTGGCGTTAAGCGGTGACAGGGCTGCTGAAGAAGCAGTACGATTGTTTGTAAATATCTATGGCGAGTTTGTAGGCAATGCCGCCCTTATATGGCCGGCGCGAGCCGGAATTTACCTGGCGGGTGGTATTGCCCCAAGGATAGCGAAGCTGATCACAAGCCCGGAGTTTGTCAGTTTTTTTCTGAACAAGGGCACCATGCGACCGCTGGTGGAAAAGATGCCCGTATACCTTGTAATGAATGATATGATGGGGCTGAAGGGCGCTATGTTGATGGCACAAAGACTTTTTAAGGAGCAGGTATGAAGAATTATCCACGCAGTAATAGAAATACCCACGACACGCTGGCGCTGGTTCTCGCAGGTGGCCAGGGAAGCCGCCTGCAGGATCTGACCGAGTGGCGCGCCAAGCCCGCAGTGCCGTTCGGGGCTAAGTACCGCATCATCGACTTTGTTCTGTCGAACTGCGTTAATTCAGATATCCGCCACATCGGGGTTCTGGTGCAATATAAATCCCATTCCCTGATTCGGCATATCCAGCGGGCGTGGAGCTTTATGCGCTACGAAATCGGTGAGTTTATTGAACTCTGGCCTGCGCAGCAGCGTCTTGACAAGGAGTGGTATCAGGGGACTGCAAATGCTGTGTACCAGAACCTGGATATCATCAGGCGGTATAATCCGCGCTATGTGCTGGTACTCGGGGGAGACCATGTGTATGCCATGGACTACCGCGATATGCTCGATACCCATGATAAATCCGGGGCTGATGTAACCGTGGGCTGTGTTGAGGTGCCGCGTATGGAAGCAACAGGTTTCGGGGTGATGTCAGTGGATGAGAGCATGAAGGTTACTCGATTTACTGAGAAACCCGCCGACCCGGAAGCGATGCCGGGCAAAGCGGATAAGGCCCTGGCTTCTATGGGGATATATATTTTTTCTCCCGAATTTTTATTTGATAAACTTATTGAAGATCAGGACAATCCCGATTCATCCAAGGATTTTGGCAAGGATATCATCCCCTCCCTCATTGGGCGTCACGATGTCAGAGCGTATTCGTTTCTGGATGAAGATGGTGGCCCGGGATACTGGCGCGATGTGGGTACGGTGGAATCATACTGGAGTGCTAACATGGATCTGTGCCATATCACCCCGGAGCTGAATCTGTACAATTCGGGCTGGCCTATCTGGACCTATCAGGCTCAGCTTCCGCCGGCAAAATTCGCCTTTGATGACGCGGGACGGCGTGGGGAGGCTATTGATTCGCTGGTCTCAGCAGGATGTATCCTCTCCGGGGCAAGGGTGAAACGCTCCATCATCTCCAGCGACACCTTTGTTCACAGCTATGCACTGGTGAAAGACAGCGTGGTTCTCCCTTCGGTAGACATCGGGCGCAACTGCCGTATCAGTGGTAAAAGACAGTGTGGTTCTCCCCTCGGTAGATATCGGACGCAACTGCCGTATCAGTAGAGCGATTATCGATAAATCGTGCAAGATTCCGCCTGATACCGTTATCGGAGAAGATATCGAAGAGGACAAAAAGCGCTTCTACGTGGATGAAAATGGCATAGTGCTGGTGACCCCGGATATGCTCGGACAGCACCTGCACACGGTGCGTTAGATGGTGTATGCGGACGGTGTAAGTAATCTTTAAATCTCAGAAAGATAGAAAGTATATGGAAGAGAACATAAATGTTGTTCTGTGCTGGCATATGCACCAGCCTCACTATCGTGATGCCCTCGATGGCACTTATCATCTCCCCTGGGTCTATCTGCATGCCATAAAGGACTATTCCGACATGGCACATCACCTCGAGACCTGCCCCGAGGCACGGGTGGTGGTTAATTTCGCTCCGGTGTTGCTTGAACAACTTAGCGATTATGGTGCGCAGATGCGCGCATGGCTCAAAGACGGAAATAAAACCTATGATCCTCTTCTCAACCTTGTAGCCGGGGCAACCCCCGTTTCTTCGTCTACGGATGAACGCGCTGACATCATTGCCGCATGCCAGCGCGCCTTTGCTCCCACTATGATTGAACCCTATCCGGCATTCCGCACCCTGGTAAATATCGCCAATGGTTTGTATGTCAACGGCGACCTCGACGTAGTACGGGTCAACTATCTGAGCAGCCAGTTTTTTACCGATCTGCTGGTGTGGTATCACCTTGCGTGGCTGGGGAGCAGCATCAAAAAGAACGATTTCCGTGTTTCCCGTCTCATGACGCGTAAAAATAATTTTACCCCGGTGGATCAGGCCCTGCTCATGGAAGTGTTGGCCGAAACAGTGGAGAACATCATTCCGCGCTACCGTGGTCTGATGGAGGAGGGACGCATTGAACTCTCCATGACCCCGTACGGGCATCCTATTGTACCGTTGTTGCTCGATTTTTCCAGCATGCACGAAATTCAGCCCGATGCTCCTTGTCCGCTGCACCGGGAATATCCGGGGGGAGAAGAACGCGTGGACTGGCATATGCAGCACGGTTTTGAAGTGTTCGAGGAGCACTTCGGCATCCGCCCCGCAGGGGTGTGGTTGTCTGAAGGCGCCATCAGCTCCGCGTCGATCGAGATGCTGGATAAGTGGGAAGTGCGCTGGACCGCATCCGGAGAGGGGGTATGGCACAACTCCTGTAACGCCTCAAGTAACGGCAAGAAATATCTTGAGCATAAAAACGGTCTCTACGCTCCAATCGAGCATGACGCTAACGATTGCGTGGTTTTTTTCCGCGATGACGGACTCTCTGATCTTATCGGGTTTGAGTACAAATCCTGGGATCCTGAGGATGCAGCGGCAGATTTTTGCGGGCACTTGCACAATATCCGCACCTACTTTGGCAAGGATGCATCTAAACGGGTGGTGAGTATCATCCTCGATGGAGAGAACGCATGGGAGTACTACCCTGATAACGGCTACACTTTTCTACAAACCCTGTATCAAAAAATCAGTGCCGATCCATATCTGAATATGACTACTTTTAATACCCTGCTGGTGAATAAGCAGGAGTGCGAGAGGGTTAAACTGGACACCATAGTGCCCGGCAGCTGGGTGCTCGGTTCTTTTTCCACCTGGATTGGGGAGCAGGATAAGAATGCCGCCTGGGATATGCTCGTCGACGCGAAGGATTGTTTTGACCGTTCCGTGGAAGCGGCAGAGCTGTCGGAACAAAAGCTCCATGAGACCAGGGAACAACTTGCCGTGTGTGAGGGTTCTGACTGGTTCTGGTGGTTCGGAGATTTAAATCCTGCCGGAAGTGTGCGCGATTTTGATCAACTGTTTCGACGTCACCTTGTCCGTCTCTACCAGATGCTGGAGAGAGTTCCACCCCAGATCCTCAAGAGTCCGCTTTCGCACGGGGGCGGGAATGTGGAAAATGCGGGCACCATGCGGCGCAACTGACCCGTTTCAAGTATTGCTGTAGTGCCATCTTTTTTTATTCCCTTTGTGCCTCTGCACCAGGGAAGGAAAACTTACACCATACAGGGGATATAATTGCAGAAATTGAGGTATGATATGCGCAAAGCAGGAGTATTGCTCCATCCAACTTCGCTCCCCTCCGGGGTTCTGGATCAGCATACAGAGCGTTTTCTCGACTGGATGGAGCAGTGTGGCTTATCCGTATGGCAGATGCTGCCTCTGGCACCACCGCATGCTGATCGATCGCCGTATCAGGCGTATTCATCCCACGGGATTGACCCCGCGCTTCTCCCTGCGGATATAACCTTCACCCCGGAGGATACGCCGGCGTTTAAGGAATTTAAGCGCACCCATGCTAAATGGCTCGATAGTTATTCCATGTTTGTAGCGCTGCGTACCCACTTCAAAGATCGCCCCTGGTATGAATGGCCTGCCGAGTTCAAGTATCACGATGAGGCGGCTCTAAAGCAGTTTGCCGCTGAGCACCATCCGCATATTGAACACCTGCAGCAGGTTCAATTTCTGTTATGGAGGCGTTGGGAAGAGATCCACAGTGATGCAAAACGGCGTGGAATTGAGCTGTTGGGGGATATCCCCATTGCCGTTGCCTACGACAGCGCCAATGTGTGGGCCAATCAGCAGTTGTTCAAACTTGATGCGGATTTGAAACCCACGGTAGTTGCCGGAGTGCCGCCCGATTATTTCTGTGCCGAAGGACAGCGCTGGGGCAACCCGCATTACAACTGGGATGTGATGCAGCAAGATAATTTCGCCTGGTGGCGCCGGCGCATAGCAACTGCACTTCACTTGTTTGACCGCGTGCGCATCGACCATTTTCGCGGTCTGGTTGCGTTGTGGGAAATCCCTGCGGATTCCGAAGATGGGCGCCAGGGCGAATGGGTGGAGACACCGGGACGCGAATTGCTCCAGGCCCTGCAGGAGGATTTCCCCTCCATGCCCTTTATAGCCGAAGATCTCGGAATAATCACTCCGGAGGTAACTGCATTGCGGGATGAGTTTGGTCTTCCGGGGATAGCAGTGCTACAGTTCGGATTTGATGGTAATTCTGACAACCCGCACCGCATTGGAAACCAAGGGCCCAACACCGTAGTATATACCGGAACCCATGACAATGATACCACGCTGGGATGGTTTAAATCTCTGGATGCGGCGATGCAGACCAGGGTGTTGCAGAAGTTGCGCGCTGATGTGGGTCCCATGCCGTGGCCGCTTATCGTTGCAGCGCTGGAGTCGCAGGCGCGCACCGCGGTAGTTCCCATGCAGGATTGGCTCGAACTTGATACCCGCAGCCGCACCAATACCCCCGGCACCACCGAAGGTAACTGGGGGTGGCGCTTTACATGGAGTCAGGTTCCGGATGCTCTGCAGCACAAGATCTCCGTATTGCTGCATTCCAGCGAACGAGCCAACAACACAAGCAGTAATTAAAAGGTTATCTATATATGAAACAACTTCAAGCCTATACCAGTAACACCGATGACTTTAAGTGCCTGTGCTCTGGCGCGCATCATGATCCGTTCAGCTTTCTCGGCATCCATCCCCTGGATGGGAAGAGGTGGATCATCCGCGCCTGGCTTCCAACTGCCGTTTCCGCGCGCGTGGTGTCCGGTCCGGAGTTGGAAGCAATGGGGGAGGGGCTGTTTGCCGCCATTGTGGATAACGCTACCAAAGAGAAAATCCCGGTCCACTATACCCTGGAATGGAGTGAGCCCCACAGCGGAACGCATAAGGTGATTTCACCCTACACCTTTGCGCCCCAAGTCGGTGACGTGGATCTGCATCTGTTTGGCGAGGGACGTCACTGGCACATGTACGATGTTATGGGAGCTAATCCCCGTAGCGTAGATGGAGTCGAAGGGGTCCTGTTTTCCGTCTGGGCACCCTCTGCGGAGCGGGTTTCCGTAGTGGGAAACTTTAATACCTGGAATGGGCTGCGTCATCCCATGCGCTGCCGGGGGACTTCCGGGGTATGGGAGATTTTCATCCCCGGTATTCAGGCGCCGGAACGCTACAAGTTCGAAATCCGCAACATGCGGACCAAAGATTCCTTTGTCAAAGCAGATCCCTATGCGCGCGCTATGGAGATGCGTCCGCGTACCGCCTCCATCGTACATGTGAGTGCGCACCAGTGGAACGATGCGGAGTGGATGGAGCAGCGCCAAACCTTTGACTGGCAGCACCTGCCCGTCAATATCTACGAGGTTCATCTGGGGTCGTGGCAGCGCCACGACAATGGGCGTTTTCTCAACTACCGCGACATTGCCCACCGTCTGGTGGAGTACGCCCTGTGGATGGGATACACCCATCTGAACCTTATGCCGGTGAGTGAACACGCCCTGGATGAATCCTGGGGCTACCAGGTAACCGCCTATTACGCACCTACAAGGCGTTTCGGCGATCCGGACGATTTCCGCTATTTTGTGGATTATTGCCACCAGCATGGCCTGGGGGTGTTTCTCGACTGGGTGCCGGCGCATTTTCCCAAGGATCGCTTTGCGCTCGCGCGTTTTGATGGCACGGCACTCTACGAACACGAAGATCCGCGCAAAGGGGAACATCGCGAATGGGGCACCTATGTGTTCAATTACGGGCGCAACGAGGTGTGCAATTTCCTCATGGCTAACGCCATGTACTGGCTCAACGAATTCCACATTGACGGATTGCGCGTGGATGCGGTGGCCTCTATGATATATCTGGATTATTCGCGCGATGAGGGGGAATGGCTTACCAACGAATACGGCGGTAACGAAAATATCGAAGCACTTGAGTTTATCCGCACCCTGAATACCGAAATTCATGCACGCTACCCCGGCGCAGTGCTAATGGCGGAGGAATCCACCTCGTGGCCTATGGTGTCGCGTCCGGTATGGATGGGAGGCCTCGGATTTTCCATGAAGTGGAACATGGGGTGGATGAACGATACCCTGAGTTACTTCGGTGAAGATCCCATTCACCGCTCCTACCACCACTCGCGCCTCACCTTCAGTCAACTGTATGCCTATCAGGAAAACTTTGTCCTTCCCCTGTCACATGATGAGGTGGTGCATCAGAAGCGCTCTCTGGTGGACAAAATGCCCGGGGACCGGTGGCAGAAGTTTGCCAATCTGCGTCTGCTGTTCGGCTATCAGATGCTCCACCCCGGGAAAAAACTTCTCTTTATGGGGGGGGAGTTTGCCCAGTGGCGTGAGTGGAGTGATAAAAACGCTCTCGACTGGTATTTATGTGACGAGCCGGAGCATCGCGGGGTGCAACAACTGCTGCGCGATTTGAATCAACTCTATGCCGAAAGTTCCGCCCTGTATGCACATGATTTTGAAGCCAGGGGCTTTGAGTGGATAGACTGCAACGACAATCAGCAGTCGGTGCTGAGTTTTGTGCGTATTGATACGCGCACTTCTCCGGCGCGCCAGCTGGTATGCCTGTTTAATTTCACCCCCGTGGTGCGCGAAGGATATCGGGTCGGGATGCCCCAGCGCGGGGTCTACCGGGAACGGATAAACTCCGATGCTGGCGTATATGGGGGTTCCAACACCGGTAACAGAGGTGCTGTCAACACTAGTAATCAGGCCTGGATGGGGCGCGAATGCAGTGCCGTGGTGACTCTGCCGCCCCTGGGTTTTGTGGTTCTGCAACTTGAGGAGTAAAAAAATGCGGGTTTTATTTGCAACTTCGGAGATATACCCTCTGGTGAAAACCGGAGGTCTGGCTGATGTTGCCGCAGGCCTGAGTAATGCCTTGCAACAGCTGAACCATGAGGTAAGCGTTATTCTCCCGGCGTATCTGGATGTGATGGAGGAACTGGAGTCGGTCTACGAAGTGGCGCGCTTTTCTGTGCCCAGTTTCGGTGTAGAACGCCGAGTGCGGATTTTGCGCGCCGAAAGCGCTAGCGGCGTAAATCTTCTCCTGGTGGATAGCTGAGCCCTGACTCTCCTGGGCCCCGCAGCATTTTTACTATTCACAACCTCTCTTATGCCGGAAAGTTTGCCCATTCATTGTTTGCAGGCCTGGCTCTTCCTGATGCGTGGTGGAATCCGGAAATGCTCGAATTTTATGGCGATTTATCCATGCTTAAGGGAGGGATTATATTCTCTGATCATGTGACTGCCGTGAGCCCGACCTATTCTGCGGAGATATGCACTCCCGCTCGGGGTTTCGGGTTTGAGGGGATGCTGCAGCAGCGCGCTGCAAAAGGGGATTTAAGCGGTATTCTCAACGGTATTGACACCGCTGTATGGAACCCGGCCCGCGATCCGTATATAGCGTACCCCTATTCCGTTGAGAAGGGGCGTGTAGCGCAGAAAAAGCGGAATAAACAGCATCTGCTCCACGCCTTTGCTCCCGCGATGGCGCAGATAGATATGAATGCGCCCCTGCTGGGGTCGGTGGGGCGCATGGTGGAACAGAAGGGGGCGGATCTGCTCCTGAAGTCTATTCCGACACTTGTGGCTGAAACCAATGCCAATTTCGTCATCCTCGGCTCCGGCGAACGCACGTATGAAGAGGGCTTTACCGCCCTGGCGCAGCGCTACCCGGAGCGTGTGTTTGTGCGCATCGGCTATGCCGAAGATCTGGCGCATCAGATTGAAGCAGGGGCGGATATGTTTCTGATGCCTTCGCGTTTTGAGCCCTGCGGCCTCAATCAGATGTACAGCCTGGCGTATGGAACACTGCCCATAGTACATGCCACCGGGGGACTCAGAGATACCGTGGTGGATGCTTCCCCAGAGGCTATTGCCGCCGGAAGCGCTACCGGGTTTGTGATGCAGGAGGCGACAGTTGCAGAATTGAACCGCTGTGGCAAGTACGCTCTGGAGGTGTATCACAAGCCACGCACCTGGCAGAAATTGCAGAGAAATGCCATGCTGCAGGATTTCGGCTGGCAGCGCAGTGCGGCAGCATATGTGGATATTTACCAGGATTCGGGCGCACATCATAAAATTCCATCTTCAGAAACGACCAGGAGCATATAAATGGTTCCCTTTGTTTACGACGAAAACGATTCGCAGGCTCAGCGTAAAGCCCTGCTCTGTCTGGGTAATGATAAACACAGCATTGAAACCAGTTTTCTTCACTACCTTTACAACGCATTCGGCCGCCATCTCTACTCGCAGAAATACTATCTGTATAAGGCGCTGGCCTACGCGGTGCGTGATCGGCTTATGGCGCGCTGGAAGCATACCTGGCTTTCATACTACGAAGCGGACACCAAGCGCGCCTATTACCTCTCCATGGAGTTTCTCATCGGGCGCTCCTTGAGTAATAATCTTTTCAATCTCGGGATTGATCGCAATACCGGTAAAGCCCTGTACGAATTGGGAGCGGATCTCGAAGAGGTGGAAAATGCCGAACACGATGCTGGTCTGGGTAACGGCGGTCTCGGCCGTCTCGCCGCATGTTTCATGGATAGCTGTGCCACCCTGCAATTGCCGGTGGTGGGGTATGGGCTGCGCTACCGCTACGGCATGTTCCGCCAGCGCATTCAGAACGGTTATCAGATTGAGGAGCCGGATCAGTGGTTGGCTTACGGCGAATACCCGTGGGAAATAAGACGCGCGGATTACACCTGTGTGGTTAAGTTCGGCGGCAGCACCAGAAGCTACCGTGATCCCCATGACCATGGGAAACTCACGGTTCACTGGGATCACGCCGAAGAGGTCCTCGCCATCCCCCATGATATCCCGGTGCCGGGGTACCAAAATAATACGGTTAACACCCTGCGCCTCTGGTCTGCGGTCTCGGCGGAGGATTTCAACCTCAGCGAGTTCAACACGGTTTCCTACTACGACAATGTGGCGGAGAAAAAAGCCGCCGAGAGCATAACCATGGTGTTGTATCCTAACGATGCGAGCGAGAGCGGGAAAGAACTGCGTTTGCGTCAGCAGTATTTTCTGGTGTCTGCGAGCCTTTCCGATCTTCTCAAACACTGGAAACGCGCCCATGGAGATGACTTTAGCACTTTTGCCGCCAATAATGTATTTCAGCTCAACGATACCCATCCCAGCCTTGCGGTGCCTGAGCTTATGCGCATCCTGGTGGATGAGGAATACATGCCGTGGGACGATGCGTGGGATATAGTGACCCGCACCATGGCATACACCAACCATACCTTGCTACCCGAAGCACTCGAAACCTGGCCGGTGCCGTTGTTTCAGAAGTTGTTGCCGCGTGTATTGGAGATTATCTACGAGATCAACAGCCGTTTTCTCGGTTTCGTTTCCATGAAATGGCCTCTGGAGCAAGAGCGCTACCAGCGCATGTCTCTGATCAGTGAAGATCAACGCATCCGCATGGCGCATCTCGCTCTGGTAGGAAGCTTTTCGGTCAACGGGGTGGCTGAAATCCACTCGAAGTTGCTCAAAAAAGGGCTGTTTCGTGATTTTTACGAACTCTGGCCAGAGAAATTCAACAACAAGACCAACGGGGTTACGCCGCGCCGCTGGCTTGCTGTCGCCAATCCGGGATTGCGTGAACTGCTCAACAAAACCATCGGCACTGAGTGGATGGTGGATCTTACCCGTTTGAAGGAGCTGGAACAGCATCTCGACGATGCAGATTTTATGCGCGCCTGGGATGAAGTGCATCGAGAGAATAAGCAGCGCCTGGCGGATATGGTCCGGGAACGCACCGGCGTGGACGTTGACACCGCAATGTTATTCGATGTGCAGGTGAAGCGTATTCATGAATACAAGCGTCAATTGCTTAACGTTCTCCACCTTATCCACTTGTATGCACGTATGAAGTTTGATGATTCCAAGCCCGAAGTCAGGCGATGTGCAATTATTGCGGGGAAGGCCGCTCCCGGATATGCGATGGCTAAAAAAATAATTAAACTCATTCACAATGTGGCGGCAGTGGTCAATCGCGACCCGGATATCGGCGACGCGCTCAAAATTGTGTTTATCCCCGATTACAATGTCTCCACCATGGAAGTGATCTGCACCGGAACCGATCTGTCCGAACAGATCTCCACCGCAGGTAAGGAGGCTTCCGGGACCGGGAATATGAAGTTCATGATGAACGGTGCGATAACTATCGGTACCCTCGATGGTGCCAATGTAGAGATCCTCGAAGAGGTAGGGGAGGATAACTTCTTCCTCTTCGGGATGAAGGTGGACGAAGTCCAGGAGCACCGGAAGCACTACAATCCGGCCGGAGTGTTGGAGGTGGATCATGATTTGCGCCGCGTGATGGAACTCCTGAAGTCAGGACACTTCAACCAGTTTGAAGGGGGAATTTTTGACGATATCATCGGCTCGCTGCTGGACCCTGCAGATCCATGGATGACCCTGGCAGATTTCCGTAGCTATGTAGAGGCGCAGGATCGTGCCGAGGCAGCATTTGCCGAGCCGGAACGCTGGCGCCGCATGGGTATCGTTAACTGTGCCCGCAGTGGCAGATTCTCTACCGACCGCACCATGCAGGAGTACAACCGCGATATCTGGAATCTGGAACCGATAGAGATTGGACCGATCGAGGATTTAGAAGGCTAGAAATGTAAAGCGGTATTCTGTTCATAGTAAGGCTCAGTCTTCGAAGAAGACTGAGCCTTGTTTTTTGGGTAAATTGTACCTGTTTAACCACTATGCTGATCCTGTTTACCTTTGCAGATAGAGAACGTATTCAGTCAGGGCTTCTGTCTGGGTTTGGGTTAAAACGGAAGAAAATGCCGGCATTCCATCTTCACGTCCATCATGGATAGATTTCAAAACAGCTTCACGCTCATTACCGTAGCGATAATTTTCTCCGTTAAGAGCAGGGCCATTACGTGAGCCCATACCGCTGCCCCTTGCGCCGTGGCATGAAGCGCACTTTTGGGAAAAGAGTTCTTTGCCACTGCGTAACAATTGCTGTTGAGGAGTTAACTCCCTGCTCTGGTCTGTATCGCAGCCTCCAACAAGGAAGCTTGTTGCAATGAATACGCCCACGGCCAGGGTTTGAACACTGTAGCGCAGATTGTTTTTGCTCATGATGGCCTCCGAAATGCTAATGGTTGCTGAAATGAATATTCGAGTGAGCTACTACATTATCATACCTGACTATGGAGGTGATGTTAGTTTTTTGAAATGCGCAGAGGTGCGGGAGGGAGTAAAAAGCGGGCTGCAGAGGATGCAGCCCGCTGGAAAAGCAGCTTTCAGGGATTATTTCTGCTCGTTATATTCGCGCCGTTCGTCCATGATCTTTACGGCACAGAACTCACCGCACATGGTGCAGGCGCCGTGCTCATCCGCAGCTTTGTTCTCGCTATGGCGCGCGCGGGCGCGCTCCGGATCGAGGGCAAGGCTGTACTGTGTTTCCCAGTCCAGCTCTTTGCGTGCCTTGGACATGGCGTGGTCCTTTTCAATCGCACCGGGAACCTTTTTGACAATATCCGCAGCGTGAGCGGCAATCCGGGTCGCGATGACCCCCTCCTTGACATCGTCGATATTGGGGAGGCACAAGTGCTCACTCGGGGTTACGTAGCAGAGGAAATCTGCTCCGGCAGAAGCCGCGACTGCGCCGCCGATGGCGCAGGTGATATGGTCATAACCTGCAGACAGATCGGTTACCAGAGGGCCGAGGACGTAAAAGGGAGCGCCGTTGCAGAGCTTTTTCTGTAATTTGATGTTGGTTTCGACCTGATCCAGGGGCACATGTCCCGGTCCTTCGATCATTACCTGAATCCCGGCATCCCACGCCCGCTTGGTCAATTCTCCGAGGGTGAGGAGCTCCTGTACCTGCGCGCGGTCCGTAGCGTCGGCGAGGCATCCGGGGCGGAAGCCATCCCCGAGGGAGAGGGTAGCATCATAGGGGCGCACCAGTTCCAGGAGACGGTCGTAGTATTCATACAGAGGGTTTTCCGCATCATTAAAGGCCATCCACTTCGCAGTGAATGAACCCCCACGCGAAACCACATCCATCATGCGCCCCTGCTGATCCATAGCATCGAGGCTGCGACGCGTAACCCCGCAATGAACCGTGATGAAGTCCACTCCGTCATCCAGGTGTTTTTTGATGCCGTCAAAGATTTCATCCACCGTCATCTCCACCATGGCTTTATTCTTTTGGGATACGGTATCCACCGCAGCCTGATACAGAGGTACGGTGCCGATGCTTGCGCTGGTCTGGGCAATGATGGCAGCACGGACTTCATCAATGGGCCCCCCGGTAGAGAGGTCCATAATCGCATGTGCACCTGCTTCGATGGCGACCTTCGCCTTTGCAAGTTCGTTGTCGATGTTGGTGTCATCCTTGCTGGTGCCGATATTGGCGTTGACCTTGGTAGTCAACCCTTCTCCCACTGCGAGGGGAATGCCGTGGGTGTGCTTTACGTTGTGACAGATGCACACGGTGCCGGCGGCGACGCGCTGGCGCAGGATTTCTGCATCGATGCCCTCGACTTCTGCGGCCTGACGCAGGGTGTCGGTTATTATTCCCTTACGGGCAGATTCCATAAGTGTCATTGTTCGGTCCTCTCATGTTGTAGTTGAAGGCGGAGCTTGAGTGAGTCCGCCGCAATAAAGTGGTTTACCGGGCCGTGGCCGTGGCCAATATCCAGGGCTGTGGTTATGGCGATGTGGATAAATTCCTTCGCGAGCTGTGCCGCTGCGGGAAGGGGGAAGCCTCGCGCCAACAGAGCGGCAAGAGCAGCCGCCGTGGTGCACCCGGTTCCATGGGTGTTGCGGGTGTCAACACGTTCTGTTTCAAAGCGCATCGAATCGTCGCCATAGCGTAAAATATCCACGGGTGCGCCCCGGAGGTGTCCGC
>JAIVHC010000174.1:8165-23293 GCA_020201305.1 Geobacteraceae bacterium | reverse complement strand
ATATTCGCCTAAAGGTTTTTTCTGGATAGAGAGAACCGATTCAACATCCTCTTCATTGACAAGACCTTGTTTCACCAGAAGTTCGCCCAGGCGCGGTGCCGGAAGTTCCTGGAGTGCATCAATATGGTGATCCAGGTCTTCGACGTGATCTTTCCCGCCATGGCTCGCGAGAGAGGAGACACTGTCCTTGAGCGCATCCATGGCATTCAAGAGCACCTCATACGGGTTGTCTACTCCGAACGTGCCACCGTTTTTAATAATATCGAGGACGCTTTCAATGTTGTGGCTGAGCTTTTCGAGGTTTGCATAACCGAAAAACCCACTGTTACCCTTGAAGCTGTGGATATTGCGGAAGATCATTCCCAGAACCTCAGTGTTGCTCGTATCCTTCTCCCATTCGAGGAGTCCTTCTTCAGCAGACTCGAGCAACTCTTCGGCTTCCTGGATGTAGCGCTCGATCATCTCATCGGTGATATCGAGGGTGAAGTCCTCCTCCTCCTCCTCCTCTGCAGTATTCTGCTCCTGTGCAGGTGTTTCGCTGCTGTCTGCAGTGGCGGAATCTTTGTTTACCTCTGGTTCTGATTCAGCCACCGCGTCTTGATCCATTATATTCTTAAGTTTCTCCACCATGTCTGCAGCTTGTTCAGCCATAGCTTCATCTGAGTAAGTCTCAGATACATGTTCCAGAGCTTCCTTGGAAAAATCGCACGACTCACACAGCATATTTACGTGTTCCGGCTGAAGTTCGAGTTTCCCGGAACGAACCATGTCGAGCAGATTCTCCGCTGAGTGAGCAACCTTGGTGATGTGGTTGAATTCCAGAAAACCGGCACTGCCCTTCATGGAGTGGAACAGGCGAAAGACGGCATTTATAGTGTCCGTATCTGCATCCTGGCCGAGTTCAATGATGGTTGGTTCCAATTGTTCGATCATGTCCTGACTTTCCTGGACAAAATCTACAATGATCTCTATCTGATCGCTGCTCAAATCATCGGTCATAGGTATGCTCTCTCCATAAAACGGGTATTTATCTGCGCTTAAGCAAGAAACAGAACATTATCGTTGCTCTGTATTTGTTACTCTATCTGTATAGAGTTGTATAGTTGAATCGATTCGTTGCAGTTGGTCACCTTACTGTCCTTGCATCCAGGTATATTATGGTCTGGCAGCAGGTATGGCAGTGCCAATGTCGAGGGTGTTCCGTAAGTACTTGAAAAGCATAGGCTCTTTGGAAAGCATGGCTGCGAGTGTATTTAATCCTAAAGGGCCTGTGGATTAGAACAAGTCTCCCTCCTAGGTTTCCTCTTGGGTTGCACCACCCCCGAATTGTACGTTCTTGTTTAATTTTCAGCACATTAAATGATGAGTGATTGTAATACAAGCCATATGTTTTCTAAACACCTTTTTGTCAAAAGTCAAAATCATGACTATTGCGTTCCTTCTGGAAGATGTGTGGAAGATGTTAATTGACTTATAACCGCATAAATTCGGCTGGTTTGCGCCATATGTTTAGTGCGAAAATGCTGGCGTGTTTATTGCAATGTGATTAATCTGTCTCATTGATGTCCCATATGCGCATTGATATTTACTCGATAATCTACCGGGTTTGCCACGTTGTCTTTTTATTTAGTCTCACATATCCGAATCGGAATTCTGTATCTTACACTGCTGATGCTGGCGGGGTATCCCCAGATCGCCTCTGCTGCCCCGAGGATTGAGTTGGAGCGCGTGCGCATAGAACAGGATGTGAATACAGTACGAATCGTGTTGGGCTTTGACCGCATCCCTCTCTACGAGATTAGAACTTCAGGGCAAAAGGTAGAAGTGACCTTGCTGGATGCGTTTGTGGAAGCTGGAGTTACGGTGCCTGACGATAACGAGTCAATTGCCAGAATTCTGATAGGGGAGTCGTCTCAGCGTTTGCTCCTTTCTTTTTTGCTCCGACGCCCACCAGTGTTTGTGAATGCGGTGAAGCGCGAGCAGGAGAAGGAAATTGCTCTCGATATCTACTGGCGCGAGCAGGAGAGAGGAATGCGCCCGGCTATTTCCAGATCTCTGCCCGGGGGAATACATATAGGCCCAGTGGGTGGGGTTAGCCGCAGAATGATTGCATCTAAATACAACGGGCAATGGGATCGGTTCTTTAATGAGTACGAACGCTTTGTAGAGTTGGACATACCCCTCGACTATACCTTGCCTCCGTTCCCGGCTTTAGCCCTGTATCTTCCTGCACGTGAGTTGGTTCCGGGGGAAGTATTGGATGCGGGGCAGATTGAAAAATGGGACATCGCGAAAAGTGCCTACAGTGGCACCGGTTTTGAAAATCTATCCTTTTTTGAAGCGCAGGTGAGAAATCTGGTTTTGGCCGATATAGCCCTGCGAGAAGATAAATGTTCTACTGCACACAGGTTTTTGGATGCTTTTGCTACAATGCAGAAAGTGGAGCCTGGAGATGTTGAGATGCAAGAGGTAGAGTACCCGGAGCAGATGGAGCTCTGTGCCGATATGCTCAGCTTGTATTCTTTGAGTTGTGAAAAAGAGCGATTGTTTAAGTTGCTTGCCGAGCTGGGACTTGCGATCTCTGGTAGTTCAGAGCTTGGGCAGCAACCATATGTTACCCTGTTGCAGGCTGAGGCTGAGTTGGCAGCAGGCCGGAGTCAGATCGTTCTGCAACTGCTCGAAGGGTTACGGGATAAGGAGCTGAAACCTTCCGGTGTGTTGCAACGGCGTGGGGCAGATGCACGTTTTAAACAAGGGGATTTAGATTTTGCATTAAAGGCCTATCCTGAGTTAGATGCTGCAGGGCAGCTTGAGAATGCTCCGTATTCCCTGGGACTGTATGCCCAGGCGCTGTATAAGAGAGAACGCTACCCCGAAGCGCAGGAAATTTTTTCACGCCTGTATGACCAGGTGGAAAAACAGGATTTGCGCGATCTGATCAAGTATTATATAGCCAAAAGTATGTTGCATGCAGGAAAGAGTGATGCGGCGCTGAAATTGCTCTCCCAAATCATGCCTGGCAGCTATGCAGCTAAGCTTGCACAGCTCAAACTTGCCGACCTGAGTGTAGTGAACTCTGATATCGAAAGCCGAAAACAGGCCCTGGATGACTACACCCAGTTGCGTGATGAAATGCCCACCCGGATGGGAAAGGCTGAAGTTCAGTTCAAGCAGGCACTGACTAATCATCTATTGCAGCGTCCGGAGCAGGCGATCGCGATCCTGAGAGATTTTCTCCACCGGGACCGTGCCTCTGAGTTACGACCCTATGCACAAGCATTACTTGCTGAAATTCTACCTCCGTATATTGAATATCTGCTTGAACAGGAACAGCATTTCGACGCCATGTTATTGTTAGAGAAAAATCGCGATATTCTAGTGGCAACCCAGCGTAATTACGCTTTTCTTCTCAACATAGGCGAGGTGTTCAGTGCATTGGAGTTTTATCCCCGAGCAGTTAAGCTCTATCAGTATGTGATAGATGCCACCGAAGGTGATGATAAGCTCGAACCGGTATATATTCCGCTGGTTGAAGCTCTCTATGCATTGGGTGATTACCCCAATGTAGTGATGTATGCTCAGCGCTATTTGGATGAGTTTGAAGATGCTGGAGCGTGGCACAACGAAGAGCGCGCAGCCACAGTCTATCTCCACTACGTCAAAGCATTGCTTGAGCTAGGACGTGAGGCAGAAGTCGAGACGCTTCTGCGTGCTGACGATCGCCCCCGCAGCAATTCGATGGATCGTTTTGCTGCCCGTTACTTCTGGCGTAAGAACGACGTCCTGCTGGCTGGCGAGCAGTTACGTGCAGTAGTTGAGAGTGGCAACGCCGAAATGCAGGATCTGTATGTGTACGCTGAATCACTGTATGCGCAACAGGATTTCGCACCAGCTCTGGAGTACTACCAGCGTTTGAGCGCTACCGAAGAGTACCGCCTGCCGGCGCTGTACCGTATGGGTAATATCCTGCTGGAACAGGGAGAACGGGAGCGAGGGCTAACTTTTTTGACCCGGGTTGCCGAATCTAATGGAGACTCGCGTTGGAAACGCCTGGCGCAGCAGAGTCTGCTGATGCAGCGTTTGGATTGAGTTACGATTATAGCATCTGAGATAGTGAGGTTTTTATGGACGCTAACGGTTTATTCGATTCCACCACGGCAGTATTAAAGAAGAGTCTTGATTTACGCATGCAGAACCAGCAGGTTATTGCCTCCAATATTGCCAATGCGGAAACGCCTGGATATGCAGCGAAGAGCTTTGAGTTTGAAGATCAGTTGCGTGCTGCGGTTGCGTCTAACGATTCCAATATCCAGCGCACCCATCCCCGCCATCTGCCGCAGCAGGGGGGAGCGATAGAGCGGGTAAACGGGAGCATTGTTGAACACCCTGACACCACGGGACTCGGAGATCGCAATAGCGTGGATATGGATCATGAGATGGTGGTAATGGGCAAGAACCAGCTTTATTACGAAGCAACTACCCAGTTGCTGAGCAAAAAAATGGGCATTCTTAAGTATGCCATCCAGGGGCAGTAACATCTTTTATCCCTTGTTGGATTGAAAATAAGTATTCATGCTGGGCTCAGCATGTGTAGTGCATTGTCAAAGTACGGAGGTTTTATGGATGTGTTTAACTCGTTTGATGTAGCGGCATCTGCTTTAAAAGCGAATCGGATCCGCCTGGATACCATCAGCGCCAACATGGCGAATATCGAGACCACTCGAACCCCGCAGGGTGGACCTTATCGACGCAAAATGGTGGTATTTGAGACCCAGCAACCCAGTTTTAATCAACAGCTCAACAGCGCCATGCAACAGCCCCAGTCCCAGGGGGTTCGCGTGAGTCAGATTGCTACTGATCAGTCAGAACCACGCATGATGTTTGATCCGGGGCATCCGGATGCGAATGAAAATGGATACGTAGCTATGCCCAACATCAATTTGCTCGAAGAGACAGCAGATATGATGATGGCGACGCGTGCGTATGAAGCCAATATAACCAGTATCAAGGCGAGTAAACGAATGGCATTGAAAGCCCTGGAGATAGGGAGGTAATATATGATACAGGATATTTCCATTGATACCCATCTGAAAAGTATGTTCCCCGACACCGGGGGGCAGAAAAGTTCCGCAACAACAGGTTTTTCCGATATGCTGGCGGATGCAGTGAGTCAGACCAACGAAGCCCAGCTGAATGCGGATAAGGCGGCGGTAGCACTCCAGACCGGAAAGGCAGAGAATCTGCACGAAGTGATGCTGGGTATGGAAGAGGCTGACATCTCCATGCGTTTGCTGGTGCAGATGCGCAATAAAGCTATGGATGCATATCAGGAAATCATGCGCATGCAGGTGTAATACGTAGAATAATCGGTTATATGGACGTTAAAGCTTGAATGGTGAATTTATGGCAGATGAAGAAGTAAAATGGAACATGTTCAGTGTTATCAGAGATTGGCCCCTGTCGCGCAAGATCAGCCTCGCGGCCGTGGTGTTGTTTTCTCTGACGCTGTTTGCCATTCTGATTCTTCAGCCTCTGCTATTGTCACCTGGCTCAGAGAAAACAATATTCCCTACGAACTGCGCGGCGACGGGCGTAGCATTTACATCCCTGCAGAGATGGTGCATGAAACCCGTCTTCAACTTACCAGCTCCGGCTTGCCTCAAGGTAATGGAGTAGGTTTCGAGATATTCGATAAGCAGAGTCTGGGGATCACCGATTTCGTTCAGAAGGTTAACTATCAGCGTGCGTTGCAGGGGGAATTGTCGCGCACGGTAGCATCTTTGGCTCCAGTGGAAGCGGCGCGCGTGCATCTGGCCTTGTCCGAAAAACGTCTGTTCAAAAGTCAGCAGCAGAAATCCACTGCGTCTATCGTAGTGCGCATGGTTCCCGGGCGCAAGCTCAAGGATGACCAGGTGGATGGAATTGTTAATCTGGTTGCGGGCAGTGTCGAGGGTCTTGATTCTGCCTACGTCAGTGTGGTGGATACTACAGGTAAAGAGCTGTCGAAGCGTCCGGAAGAGGGGCTTGACGGGCCCATGACTCCGGGCATGCTCGAATATCAGCGGGCGGTGGAGCGTCACCTGGAAAATCGCGCCCAGGAAATGCTTGATCGGGCGCTGGGACCGGCAAATTCGCTGGTAAAGGTCACGGCGCAGCTTGATTTTGCGCAAAAGGAAAAGATCGAAGAGCTCTACGATCCTAAAAGTGTGGTGCCGCGTAGTGAACAGATCAGCGCACAGGACGCGCAGAATCCCGGTGGGGTTGGTGGAGTTCCCGGGGTGGAAGGAAATCTGGGAGATCCTCAGATTGCTGCCAATGCCGGGGGTGGCGGCAGCTCTAGTAGTGCTGAGACCATCAACTACGAGATCAGCAAAGTAATCAACCGCATGAAGTCCCCGGTAGGAATCATCAATTCCCTTTCGGTATCTGTGCTGGTTGGGGAGCAGCTCGCGGGCGCAGGTGAAGGTGAGGATGGCGCTGCGGCCGAGGGTGCTACCACCGTACGCACGGAACAGGAAATCGCCGAGATCCGCCAAATGGTACAGAGCGCGATAGGGATCGATCCCGGCAGGGGAGACGAGATAACCGTTACGTCCATGCCGCTGGCGAATCAGTTCTACACCAGCCCGGAAATTCCGGCACCAACCTGGAAGGATCGTATTGCCCCATTTGTGCCTGTTCTACAGTATGTAGCCATGGGGGTTGGCGCTATTCTGCTCTATCTTCTTCTGATTCGTCCAACGTTAAAAACCCTGCAGTCCGAGTCTACTACGCAGCATATGAAAACCGTAAAGGAACTCGAAGCAGAGATGGCAGCAGGACGCAGCAACAAAACCCAGTTGGATCCCACAGAGCAGATCCGCCAGGATATCCTGAAGGCGGAAAACTCCCCTGCTCAGGTGATCCGTTCCTGGATATCGGATAATGATTGATGGCGTCGCAAAAAGTCCGCCCTCCGGCGTTACGGCGTTTTTTCAGGATCTCGACATACCAGATGTATGCCTTCGTCCCTGAAAAACCACCAGGCCTTGTAGGTCGAAATTTTTGCATAGCCATCTTATGATTTTTTGCGAAAGCATCATGATTGATGGAGTGAGAAATTGAGCACCGAACAAATGCAATTAGGGCGCATGAGTGGAGCGGAAAAAGCGGCGGTATTGCTATTATGTCTGGGAGAGTCGGTTACCGCATCTATTTTCAAGGACCTGCCCCCCGCCGAAGTGCGCGCCATAACCAAAGCCATGATGAATATCGAGCATATCCCGGCGGATGTTGCGGCTGACGTTATGCAGGAGTTCCGCTCGGTGCAGAAGAAGAATCCCGGAAAGTATGTAAAAAGCAAGGATTTTATTCGCACTGCTTTGAATGAAACCGGTGATGAACACGCGAATCAGATCTATCAGGAGATTATGAGCGGGGTGGAAACGCGCCCGCTGGAAACCATTGCCACCATGCAGCCACGCATGGTGGCGAGTCTCCTTGAAAATGAACACCCCCAGACCATTGCCCTGATCCTCTCCACCCAGAAGTCCGATCACGCAAGTAAGATAATGAAATATCTCGGTGATGATTTAACTGCTGATGTTGCATTGCGGATTGCCAAGATTGATCGGGTTGCCCCTGAGGTGCTTAATCAGATAGAAGAAGCCCTGATGCGTGAAATCGGGGGTATCGTCAGCAAGGAACAGCAGGAGGTTGGTGGTGTCGACAAGGTGGTGGATATCCTTGGACGGATGGAGAAGGGCGCCGATCGCAAGGTTCTCGATGGTATTGACGCAACCGACGCTGAACTCGCCGAGTCCATCCGCAAGAAGATGTTCACCTTCAGCGATATGATCAATATCGACAATCGTGCCATGCAGATGATTTTGCGCGAGGTCAATAATGATACCCTCACCATGGCACTCAAAACCGCGCCTGATGATCTGAAGGCCAAGATTTTCTCCTGCATATCCAATCGTGCCGCTGAGATGATTCAGGAAGATCTCGAAGCGATGGGGCCGGTGCGCCTTACCGATGTGGAAGCTATGCAGCAGAGTATTGTGAAATTGGCTCTCAAACTTGAGGAAGAAGGGCAGATCGTGATCCCGGGACGCGGAACGGGAGATGCTCTTGTCTAAGGTCTGGCGCGAAGTTGAATCAGGCAACTATGTGCGCGTAAGTATGCGTAACCTTGAAGAGCTAAGTGAAAAAGAGCCGGGTCTCTTTGTTGCTGTACCTCAGGCTCAGCACCAGCCAGCGCAAGAAGAGGTGCAGGGAAGTACAGTGAAGAAAAACCCATCTCCTGCAGCTCAGAATCAAGGTCCGGCGTCGGCGTCTGAAACACCTCAGCCTGAGGTCGATGTAGCGGCGCTTGAAGAAGAAGCGTACAAGAAGGGCGTTGCGGCAGGGAAAAAAGAGGTAGAGGAGAAACTCGCTAAGGCCACCAAGGCACTTACCGAAGCGGCGAAAAAACTCAGCACTCAGACTGAATCTATAATGCAGCGCAGTGCCGAAGATATGCTGCAGCTGGTTATGGCGATAGCAGAGCGTATTCTCCATTTTGAAATCAGTGAGCATAAAGAGGTCGTGGTGCGTGTTGTGCAACAGACCATTAATTCCGCGGTGCAGGCGGAAGAGTTTCACATCCGGGTTAATCCGGAGGATATTGAGGTGCTCAACGAGCATAAACCCCTGTTTATCGCGAGCCTGAGTGGCTTAAGCAATATCGAGTTTATAGGCGATGCTTCCATAACTCGGGGTGGCTGTATGTTAGAATCCCCCTCAGGACGGGTGGATGCGACGCTTGAAACCCAACTCGATGAAATCTTTGCCCATCTTAAAGAAACCATGGTGTATTCAGAGTGAGAACCTTGCCAACAAATCTGGGTGCATTCCAGACCATGAAGGTCTGGGGTAAAGTAACCAAAATTGTCGGACTAGTCGTCGAGGGCTATTGTACCTCTGCTACGGTGGGGACTCTATGCGAGATTCTACCCCTGAATTCCGGCGAGCCTGTGGCGGCTGAGGTTGTCGGCTTCCGTGATGGCTATACCCTCCTCATGCCTTTGGGGGAGTTGCGTGGTCTGGGGCCGGGAAGTCTGATCCGGGTGTTGCGTAATAGTGCCACTATGGGGTGTAGTGATGCCCTTCTCGGGCGCATCATTGACGCCATGGGTAATCCTATTGATGGAGGGAATCCGCCGCGAGTGGATAAACACATGTCTCTGTACGCCCTTCCACCGGATCCGATGGCGCGCAAACAGATTAACGAACCCCTCGACCTTGGAGTGCGGGCTATTAATGCCATGCTCACCTGTGGAAAGGGACAGCGTTTGGGGATTATGGCCGGTTCCGGGGTGGGGAAGAGTGTGCTTCTCGGCACTATGGCCAAACATGCGCGCGCAGATGTCAATGTTATTGCCCTGATTGGAGAGCGTGGGCGTGAGGTGCGTGAATTTGTGGAGCGGGATCTGGGCACCGAAGGACTCGCACGTTCTGTTGTTCTCGCGGCTACTTCGGATCGCTCACCTCTGCTGCGAATGCGTGGCGCTTTTGTCGCAACCACTCTCGCAGAGTATTTCTGCAACCAGGGTAAAAATGTCCTCCTCATGATGGACTCCGTTACCCGCTTTGCCATGGCGATGCGGGAGGTGGGGCTTGCAATCGGGGAGCCGCCCACCACCAAAGGGTACACACCATCGGTTTTTGCCATGCTCCCCAAACTCCTCGAACGTGCAGGCAGCTTCAAGCAGGCCGGCACCATTACCGGTCTGTACACGGTTCTGGTGGAAGGGGATGATATGAACGAACCCATAGCCGACAGTGTACGCTCCATTCTGGATGGTCATATTGTCCTCTCTCGCGAGTTGGCGGCGAAAAACCACTATCCCTGTATCGATATCCTCCATTCCACCAGCAGGGTCATGCGCGATATTGTGAGTGAAGAGCATATCAAGAACAGTAGTAAGATCAGGGAAATACTCGCCACGCATAAAGAAGCGGAAGATTTGATTAATATTGGCGCTTACGTTCCCGGAAGTAATCCGAAGATTGACTATGCAATATCACGCATCGATGCCGTAAATGACTTTTTACGTCAGGGTATGAATGAGCAGGATCATCTGGAGGACTCTGTGGAACGTATGAAAGAGCTGGTTCTGGATCGCCGCAGTGAAGATCGGGAATAACCCTCGCACCCCACATTTCTGAAATCTCAAGCCCCGTTTCCCCAGTTATATTCAAAAATCCAAATTCATTCCACTTTTACAAGGGGAAGATATCTTTGCTATGAAACCGTTTAAATTACAGGTTGTGCTCGATCATCGCCAACGCCTTGAAGATCTTGCGCAACAGAAACTCTCTAAGGCTATGAGTGAAGAGCAAAATATTTGTGCCCGCATAAACAAAGCCCAGGAACATATCGAATCTTTGAGTGTTGAATACGAGGAGCGCCAGAGGAAAGGAATGCTCAGTCACGAGTTTATGCTGTATGAAAATCGGATTGAGCACCAGCGTCACAACCTTACCCTGCTCGGGTGGGAGCATAAAAAAGCTCAAGATTTTGTGCACCAGTGCCGAGAAGAACTCGCAGATGCGAGTAAGAACAAACATCTGCTCGCAAAGCTCAAAGAAAAAAAGCTTGCCGATATAGAGCAGGAGCTCAAACACAAAGAGATGAACGAACTCGATGAAATGACAATCCTGCGCTGCTTCAAGGATGATGTATGAATATACGCACTCTGGCTTTTTCCTGCTCTCTTGCCCTGTCACTGGTTGCTGTGACGACCAGTGTTACTGCACAGAACGCGGAAAACGGCAATAAGGGTATCAGTTCAGTGGAGGAGCGCCGCCTGCTGGCGGAATTTAAAGAAAATCGTCAGCAACTTAATGAACGAAACCAAGAGCTTCAGAAACGAGAGCTGGAGCTAAACATCCTGCAGGATGAAGTCGATAAGAAGCTCGAACAGCTCGAGCAATTGCGCCTTCAGTTGGAAGAGATGCTCGCAGATAAGGATGTCCAGGAGCAGGAGCGCATAAGGCACGCAGTGCCGGCGCAGTACTCGAGAACATGGAAGGCGAGAAGGCGGCACGCATCAGTAAAGCTTACTCAACCCTCAAAGAAGACTGAAGAAACCTGACTGGTCTGAAAATATCGGGCTATAACCCTAGATGATAGCCATAGCTGAGGTAAACATATGCACACCTTACCCTTTATGCACACCCCCCCCACATCAGGCTCTGGAAATGGTTCGCGTCCGCTGGGCGACACCAGCCCGGTAGGGAGTGGAGAGCGTTCTTCTTTTGAGCCGGCCATGCGTGACGCCGCTTCGCGAAACAGGATGCAAAACACTTCAGCCCGCAATGATTCCAGCAATAATAATACGCAGGGAAACTCTGATATCGCACGTCAGGAACATAGCCAGAATGGTCGTGATGAAGACCTTGCGGGCGCCGCAGTTGCAAAGCAGGATAGTGTCAGTCGAGATAAGGGAGCCAATCCGAGGTTAGAAGGGACACGCGATGACAACGCTCCTTCGACTCGGGGGAAAGAGAATACAGGAGAACTGGCAGATGCAGCAGAACGTTCAACAAAAAGTCCAAGTCAGGCTCAAGAGTCAGGAGTTGTCTTAACTGCAGCAGAGAGTGAAAAACTGCAAAAGCATTTGAAATCAGTTATACAAATTCTGGAACAAAATACCGCCAAGAGTGAAATTGCTGCGGAATTGCAGGATTTCATGCGTAGCATCAAAAACTCAGCGTCATTATCCGAGGCGATACCGCGCCCGAACTTGAGCGAAGCGCAGGCGCAGACTCTTGAGCAGATACTCCAAAGCACCCGTGAAGGCGCGTCATTATCCGAGTCGATACCGCGCCTGAACTTGAGCGAAGCGCAGGCGCAGAAACTTCAGGATATCCTTGCAACGTTGAAAAATATGAATCAGGCAGGATCTCTTGATAGCAGTATTAGAGAGCCTCAGCAGCTAAACGCAAAACTCACAGATCTTATTGCGCAGTTGGAGCAGACGCTGCGCACATCACAGCAAAGTGCTCAGGTGCAAAACGGAGTGGCGCAACTCAAACAGCCGGAAATTGTAGATGGATTTGTGCTGCGTGCCGAAAAAGATAAGGATGGCCTTAATGGCGCATCCAAGGTTGATGATCCGCGTTTTGCAGCACTGTTGAATAAATCTACCCAATTTTCCAGTCTGCGTGAGCGTCAGGGACAACAGAACTCTGCTTCAGCGGATTTGTTTTCCGCCCGCATGTCCGGAACAAATCCGCAGGAACAGGCTCAGAGTCTGATACAGCAGGCCCGTGCAGAGATGGCAGCGACTAATTCGGGATCCAATGGTGAGGCGGGCAAAAGTTTATCTGAAGGGCAGGCCCAGTTTACTTCCGCGAATGCATCCACCTCCGCTGCAGCTGCTGATCTCATGGGGATGAAGGGGATGGCAGAGGCAGCAAGTGCCAGAGATAATGCCGCCGTAGATTTCTCTGCGGCCCAGAAAGGCACAGGAATCGGAAATAATAGCACCGATCCCGGAATACTGACCTTGAAAAATGGCGCTACTATGCCCACTGCACGAGTGGTGGACCAGACCATTCAGCATCTGAACTTGCATTCACGAGGTGATAGCAGTGTGGTAACCGTGAAGTTGTATCCCGAAGAACTTGGCGAACTTAACATTCGCATGGTGATGGAAGGGGATCAGCTCAAGCTTCAGATTCAGGCCCAGAATCAGCAGGTCCGCGAGATTCTGGAGCAGAATTTCCCCCGCTTGCGTAACGCTATGGAGGACCAGGGGGTAACAGTGGAGGATTTCCAGGTCAGTCTGGGCGACAGCCGCGCCGAAGACCAGGCCGGAACCCAGGATGATGAGGAGCTTTCCCGTCATCGCGAAGCTGGGGGAGGCTCTAACGACGTAGCAGTTATTGATTCTGAAGAGGATGGAGATATTGAATCTTCGGCTAGAGTTACTTCGCCCGGTGGCCTGAGCGTCCACGTTTAATTCAGCTGAATCATTTAAAGAATTGAGGTAAACATGGCCGATATATCCAGTATAACATCAGGAAGCGCGAACAGTGGCAGCAGCATTATGTCGCAGAACAATGCGATGGGGAAGGAGGACTTCCTCACCCTGATGGTGGAACAGCTCAAAAATCAGGATCCCATGAACCCGGCGGATGCTACTGAATTTACTGCGCAACTCGCACAGTTCAGTTCGCTGGAACAATTATTCAATATTAATTCCTCCCTTGAAGAGATGGGTGGCACTACTGCGGAGATGCAGCGCCTTTCGGCCCTTTCCATGATCGGTACCGAAGTGGTCTCCAAGGGATCGGATTTTACCTTCAAGGGCGAGCCCGTCAAGCTGGGCTATAACATGGACGAAGCCGCAGAGCAGGGGGTGTTATACATCCGCGACAGTGCCGGCAATACCGTGTCTGCCAAACCTCTGGCCCAGATGAGTGAAGGACAGCACATGCTTGAATGGGACGGCATGGGCGATAGCGGGAATCTGCTTCCGCAGGGCAAGTACAGTGTCGCTATCTCGGCGTTCAACGGTGAGGATCCGGTCGCGGCCCATCCGCTGGTACAAAGCCGCGTTATCGGCGTGGATATGGTTGACGGTACTGATACGATTGTCACCGATTCTGGGGAGTTCAAACTCGCAGAGATTGAGAGCGTAAGGGGATTTTGATGTGGCTGAGAATATCTACATACCACCACAGAATATTCGCGCTCCGGATGCCGTTGCCAAAACGCGAGGCGAGCGCAACAGTAGCGAGGTTACGTTTTCCAAACACGCCAGCGCCCGCATGCAGAGCCGCGGGATTGAACTGAGCCCCGCCAGTATGGGGCGCCTCAATCAGGCCGTATCCCAGGCGCAGGCCAAGGGATGCCGCGACTCGCTTGTGCTATTGGACAATAACGCCATGGTGGTGAGTGTCAAGGACAATACCGTGGTAACTGTGGCGGATAAAGAACAACTCAAAGGCAATATTTTCACCAACATTGACAGCGCAATAATTGCATAAACAACGCAGAGAATAATCACATAAATCGGGCCGGTCCTCAACAGCAGGGGGCCCACAGAACACGGACAGTCTGCCGTGCTTTCGAGGAGGATAACATGGGAATTCAGAGTTCATTATTTACCGGGGTAAGTGGTCTCAGCGCCAATGGCAACGCCATGACTGTGCTGGGTAACAACATTGCCAACAGTAATACCATCGGGTTTAAAGGCAGTCGTTCCGTGTTTTCGGATATGCTTTCCGCATCAGTATCCGGTTCCGGGGGTACTTCTCAGGTGGGGCGCGGTGTAGGTCTCTCCTCTGTAGATAATATCTTCAGTCAGGGAACCTTTGAGAATACCGAATCCAACACCGACCTCGCTATCGAAGGGCCAGGCTTTTTTATGGTCAGCGATCCGGATACCGGTGCTACCAACTACACCCGTGCCGGTGCGTTTAACTTCGACGAAGAGGGTACCCTGGTAAATCCCGAAGGCTTTGCCGTGCAGGGCTACTATCTGGATGAAAATACCGGGGAAACCATGGGGGATATCACCGATCTACAGATAGAGACCAAAACCTTTGCCCCGGCGCGGGAGACCAGCGAAATAAACCTCATGACCAATCTCAATGCCAATTCTCCTTTCTTGGGTGGTTATGAATATGCTGATGGCACTAAATCCCCATCACCTTTTGATCTCCAAGATCCATCCGGATCAAGTAACTATGCATCCTCTGTGCGCGTGTTCGATTCTCTGGGGCGTGAGCATCTGGTGACCACCTACTTCAATAAGCTAGATCCGGAAGGAAACCCGGATGAGCATATGCAGTGGGAATCGCATACAGTTGTAAGTGGGGGTGAAATCGATGGGTGGGACACGGATGAAGCCGAGTGGTCAGAGGTAGGCAGAAGTGTACTTACCTTTGATACCGGTGGTCGCCTGGTCAATGTAAAGGATACAAGTGACACAATTTACACTGATGGGGTAAGAAGCGCTGCTACCTGGCAGGCATCCGGTGCGTCAGACTTAAATTCGGATGGATCCGCAGATACCGTTACAGCAGCTGATGCTGAAGATTACAGATCATATGATGTAAATGGAAACCTCTACGTTGCCGAAGATCCAACC
>JAIVHC010000174.1:0-8154 GCA_020201305.1 Geobacteraceae bacterium | reverse complement strand
GGCATTGGCTTGGAATAATGAATCGGATGCAGGACAGCAGGTGGATTTTGTTTTTGGCGCCACTCAGTACTCGAGTGATTCCGATGTTATCTCTCAATCGCAGGATGGTTTTGCCACTGGTACACTCGTGAGCCTGACTATCGACGGGGATGGTAATGTTCTGGGTAATTATTCCAACGGGGAGCCGCGTAAACTTGCGCAGATTGCGTTGGCCAAGTTTTCTAATCCTCTCGGGCTGACCAAGGTAGGAAATAATTTATATGAGTCTACGGATGAATCCGGGACTGCAGTTATCGGTACCGTAGGATCCGGGGTAGGGAAAATCTTCACCAATTCCCTTGAGATGTCAAATGTCGATCTGGCGCAGGAGTTTGTTAAAATGATCACCACCCAGCGCGGATTTCAGGCGAACTCCAAGATTATTACCACCACTGATGAACTGCTGGGAGAATTGATCAACCTGAAGCGGTAAAATCGAATTTAGGTTTAACTTATGTTGTAGATTGACCAACAGTGGCGTCGGGTTTGTACCATCCGGCGCCACATCTGTTTTAGGGGGAGTGTTTAGGTGTTTAATCTTGCTGCTCTTCGTAGTAAAGTGACAGGAATTTTGTTAGGATGCAGAAATTGCGGCATTAGAAGTCAAATGTTTCTTAGAGCAGTAAATACTTAGAGCTCTGATTCTGCGTTTTTATTATCCATATCGTGTAAATTTAAGGTATAGCCAGGTATAGCACATGGATCTATCGACTATTTTCGGTGTAATAGCCGCCTTCGGCCTTATGATTGCTGCAATCATGACGGGTGGATCTATCTTTTTGTTTATAGATCCCGCGGCGATCATGATTGTGGGCGGCGGCACCTTGGGCTCCACCCTGGTGCACTATCCGTTTAAGGAGCTATTCCGCGCGGTAGCAGTAGCGAAAAAGACTTTGTTTGTAAAAGAGCAGAATCCCTCTGATATTATCTCCCAGCTGATTGAGTTTGCTACCAAGGCGCGTAAAGAGGGGATTCTCTCGCTGCAGTCGGTAATGGCACAGATCGACGACCCGTTTTTTTTGAAGGGGCTGCAGATGGCGGTCGACGGGCAGGAACCCGAATCCCTGAAGCAGATGCTTGAGCATGAGATCGACTACATTCAGGAACGCCACGAGAGTGGAGCGGAGATTTTCGCCACCATGGCCGCATACGCTCCTGCTATCGGGATGATCGGCACCCTGATCGGTCTGGTGCAGATGCTTCAGACTATGGATGATCCCTCTACCATCGGTCCGGCGATGGCGGTAGCATTGCTTACTACCTTCTATGGCGCGGTAGCGGCGAATATTCTGTTTAATCCCATGTCTGGAAAACTTAAACATCGTTCGGCTTCTGAGACGTTATGTAAAACCATTATTGCCGAGGGAATGAACTCTATCCTTGCAGGAGAAAACCCGCGTATTATGGAGCAGCGACTCCATGCGTTTGTTGCACCCAACCAGCGTCGGAGTAATTTCAATAAAAAATAGTCTTGCGCAGCAGTGGTCAGACAGCAGGGATCAGTTTGTAGTGGTTGATCTTCCGGAGTATTTTTAGTGGCAAAGAAGAAGAAGAAACAAAAAGCCGGTGCCCCGGAATGGATGGTAACCTACAGTGATATGGTTACCCTGTTGCTGACGTTTTTTGTCCTGCTCCTTTCTATGGCGAGTATGGATGAAATAAAATTCAACAAGGCTGCCGGATCTTTGCGTGGTGCATTCGGTGTATTTGGGGGGCAGGATGAGCAGCAGATCTCTCAGCCTACCATTGTAGAAATTGCCCCGATTCAGGATGATCTGGTGCAGCGCACCTATACCCGCATCATGACCCAGATGAACCGGCTGCGTCTGGATAAGAATATCAAGTTGGTAAAGGATCGGGGTGCGGTTATTTTGCGCATCAACGACGCGATTCTCTTCGAGGCCGGTTCCGACCAGTTGAAGGAAGCATCGTATCCAGTATTGCGCAAGGTTGCGGGATTGATTGAACCGCTGCCACTTCAGGCGCGTATCGAAGGACATACCGACAATGTTCCCTTTGCGCGATCCGATATGAGTAACTGGGAGCTATCGGTGATGCGCTCCATTGCGGTACTAAGGTTTTTTCAGGAAAACGAACTGCTGCCGTTGGATCGGATGTCTGCGGTTGGGTACGGTGACCAGCATCCCATAGAACCCAACGATACGGAAGAGAATCGGGCAAAAAACCGGCGCGTAGAGTTCGTGCTCGAAAGCATCGGCGATTACCGTGAGCAGCTTCCATATCTGATTGATGCCAACGAACAACTGCCGTTTTGATGGCTTATTTTTATCGATGAACTTATACCTATAGATAAATACAAAGAGTAATCCCCCAGCTTTGCTGGGGGACCCAAAAAGTTTGACGGTTCCGGGAATATGGCGACAATCTTCCTTTAACGTCACTCCCGCGCAGGCGGGAGTCCAGAGGCGCTTGGTATAGCAATAAGATCTATGGATTCCCGCCTGCGCGGGAATGACGGCAAGTAGTGTTTTTGATTTTGAAGATTGCGTTAAATGAATTGCATACATATATCGCCGCAGGAGTAGTAGATGGCTGACGAGGAAAAACAGGAAAAGGGTGGTGGAAAAGGCAAGCTGATCCTTATTATAGCGGGGATTATTGTCGTACTGCTCTGCGTCGGAATTGCAGCGTATATGCTGGGTTCAAACAGTTCCGGATCCTCTAAAAATGGTGGGGCGGAAGAATCTGCACAAAGCCAGAGCAACGATGCTATCGGTCCGATGGTGGATATAAATGATTTTATCATTAATATTTTGGATAAAAACGAGACCCGCTATCTCAAGGCCGCAATTACGCTAGAGCTTGATAGTGAGGAAACTGCGGCAGAAGTCAATGAACGAATGGCTCAGATCAGGGATGCAATATTACTTCTTGTAGGGAATAAAACCTTCGCAGAACTCAGCGATCTGCAGGGTAAGCTTCAGCTGCGCGCAGAGATAATCGCACGCCTGAATAAGCTTCTGACTACTGGCAAAGTCAAGGGGATATATTTTACTGAATTTGTGGTGCAGTAGGGGATAGTATTGGAACGAATCTTATCCAAAGATGAAATATCCGAACTACTCTCCGCTGTGCGCGAAGGTGCCCTGGATGCGGAGTTGGAAGTTGAGGAGGCTGACTATTCCTCCAAACCCAGGAAGGTCAGCAGCTTCAGCCTGGTGCAGTCTCGGAGTCAGAGCGGTATCCGCCTGCCTAACTTCGATATACTGCTCGATTCTTTTGCGCGCAATCTGTCCTTTTCTATCTCCAGCCGCGTGCAACGATCGGTATCCGTCGTGCGCGACAGCATCCAGGAAGTTGAGTTTGGTTCATTGATTGAAGAATGTATGAATCATGAACTTTTTGGCGTGATCGGAATTGACCCGCTGAAAAAAAATGGCCTTCTTATCTTTGACTCCAACCTTGCCTTCAGCCAGATTGAGATCATTCTTGGAGGTTCATCGGATTTGCATACCGAACCCCCGAAGCGCAGCCTGACTACGATCGAACTCAACCTCTCCAAGGAAATTTTTTCCGATACCTGTGCAGAGATCAACAAGGCATTCAGTTCCATAGAAGAACTCAACTCATCTCTAATCCACGTGGAGACAAATCCGCGCCTCGTGAATATTGTCCCGTCCGATACTGATATGATGGTGGCGAATTTCAAGGTCAAGATTGAGGATGTTGAGGGGAATATGCGCCTGGTTATCCCTTACAGTTCTCTGGATCCTATCCGCGAGAAGCTTAAGACGGAACTCGGTATGGCGGGCCCTTCAGGGCAGTGGCGTGACTACATGGCGGAGCAGGTCGCAGAGATGGAGGTGATGGTCGCGGCTGAACTGGCGCGAGTGAAACTCAATGTGCGCGAGATCCTCGATCTGCGCGTCGGGGATATCATTGCATTGGATTGCACCCCTGAGAGCACGGTGCGCCTGCTTATAGAGGGACAGGCAAAGTTTTCTGCATTTGCAGGATTACGCGATAACCAGAAAGCGGTACGGGTTGTAGACCGCTTGCAGAGGAGGGAATAGATGGCCGAAGAAGATCAGCAACAACCTCAGGAAGAGTCGCAGCAGAACGCTTCTGCACAGAGTGGAACTAAAAATTCTGCCCCAAAGAAGTCAGAAGCAGGAACGGAGAATATTAAAAATCTGGAACTCCTGCTCGACATTCCTCTCGATGTTTCCGTAGAGGTCGGCCGCTCACGCATGCTGGTGCGGGATCTGCTGCAGATGGATGAAGGGTCTGTGGTGGAACTGGGGAAACAGGCGAATGAGCCGCTGGATGTGTATGTCAACTCGCGCCTCATAGCGCGGGGTGAAGTAGTAATGGTGGATGACAAGCTTGGACTGCGCCTTACCGATGTAGTGAGTCCGGTTGAACGTATTGAAAATCTGGCCTGATTCCGCATGCGCACTTTTCTGGTTTTACTCTTTATTGCGGCCCCGATGTTCACGCTCGCTGCATCCGCCGACCCTAACGACCTTTCCCTAGTCCCCATGACTTTAAAAATGCTGGCGTCTCTGGGGGTAGTTGTAGGTCTGTTTCTGTTGCTGTACGCACTGGTGCGCAAGTCACGCGCATGGCTGCCCGGTGGAAACACTCAGGAGTTCATCAATGTGCGTGCGGTGCGCCATTTGGGCCCTAAGAGAACACTCTATCTGGTAGACGTGGATGGACACCGTTTTTTTATCTCTGCTGCAGGGGAGCAGATACGTTTGCTGTCGGAGTGGGAAGCTCCACACGGCAATTCCAACGAAGCACAAGAGGCGACAGATGCCGGCGTTGAGGCGGATGGGGGCGGTAAAACCTCTTTTGCTGCGTTACTCCAGCGCCAATTCAAGACCAAAAAATCAGACCTGCAGGCCCCGGTGACTCCGCCCGGAGCGCAGGCAGGAGGAACTTCGGACGTTCAGGAGGACAAGTCGTGCCCAGAAGCGTAACCGCACTTGTGTCTCTGGCTCTGATATTGTTGCCCCAGGTAGTTGTGGCGATTGAGATTCCCACCATCTCCTTCGGGGTTACAGACGCCACCACCCCGACTGAGGTGTCTACCGCCATACAGGTGTTGCTGGTTCTTACCATCATGTCTGTAGCGCCAGCAATACTCCTCATGACCACTGCATTTATCCGCATTGTAGTAGTGCTTTCGTTTGTGCGTCAGGCTATGGCAACGCAGCAGATGCCCCCGAACCAGATAATTATCGGGTTGGCGCTGTTTCTCACGTTTTTTATTATGAGTCCCGTGTTCAGCACCATGAATGAAAATGCGATTCAACCCTATCTCGAAGGGGAGATGGCCCTTGAAACCGCCCTCGACGAGGCTGTGCTTCCTATGCGGGAGTTTATGTTCAGCCAAACACGCGAAGAGGATCTGGCCCTCCTGATCGATATTGCCGGAAATGACCAGCCAGTCGGTCCTGAGGAGGTCAAAACGGCCACCCTTATTCCGGCTTTTATGCTTTCCGAGCTTAATCGCGCCTTTCAGATCGGTTTTATGATCTATGTCCCTTTTCTGGTCATTGATATGGTGGTAGCCTCTGTGCTGATGTCGATGGGGATGATGATGCTCCCGCCGCCCATGATATCACTCCCATTCAAGCTGCTGCTGTTTGTTCTTGTGGATGGCTGGGGGCTAGTAGTGGGCTCGTTGGTTCGGAGTTTCGCCTGATAATGCTGGGCGTCTGGAGTGGCGTCCTTGGCGCGAAAGGAGGCACACATTGACACCTGAATTTGTAGTCGATCTGGGCCAGAATGCCGTGCGAACCGTGCTTATGATAGCAGCTCCTATGCTGATATCCGGACTCTTGATCGGTTTGCTCGTTAGCATCTTCCAGGCTGCAACCCAGATCAATGAACAGACCATGACTTTTATCCCCAAGATCGTTGCAGTTCTGGTTTCACTGATTGTTGCAGCACCGTGGATTATCCAGGTGATGATCTCCTTTACCAACAATGTATTCCAGTCTATCGGCACGGTAGGGGGCTGATAAGTGGAGCTTTCCCTCATCTCCGTAATCACGGTGCAGCAGATGCTCGTGTGTCTGGCACGTGTTGCGGCTATCCTCACAAGTATGCCCGTATTCGGTACGAACATGGTTCCAGCACGTGCTAAAGTGGCCCTCGCTATCATGCTCACTATCCTGGTACATCCGGTAGTGAATATAGATGTAACCGGGGTGGGTTTTTCCACGTTGTCTATGGGGATGCTCATGGCCAAAGAAGTGATTCTCGGGGGCATGCTCGGTTTCGTGGCGCGTTTGATCTTCACCGCCGTTGAATTCGGCGGTACCGTGGTGGGTTATCAGATGGGTTTTGCGGCGGCAAATGTATATGATCCGCAGAATCAGCGCCAGGTTTCCCTGATGTCGCAGTTCCAGAATGTATTTGCGATTCTGGTATTTCTTGCAATCGATGGGCATCATATATTCCTGCGCACTCTGGTAGCATCCTACGATCTTTTGCCTCCCGGAATGCTTGATCTTTCCGGCCCTGCGGTTCCGTTCATTGTTGAACTCATGGGGCACATGATGGTCCTGGCGGTGCGCTTCAGTGCTCCGGTGCTCGCCGTTCTGCTCCTCTCAGGTCTTATCCTTGGCATCATGACGCGGGTGTTTCCGCAGCTCAATGTATTTCTCCTTTCGTTTCCCATCAATATCGGCCTTGCCCTTATAATAACCGGTCTGACTATGGCGGTTGTGGTATCGTTGTTGCAGGGTGAGTTTGCAGCATTGCCGGAACGCTTTTGGTTATTGTTTGAAGGGCTCAGGGGCTGATGGCGGAGGAACAGGGACAGGAACGTACAGAAGAAGCCACGGAGAAACGGCGTGCCGATTTTCGCAAAAAAGGTCAGGTGGCGCAGAGTAAAGAGGTTAACACTGCGCTATTGCTCGCTTCTTCCATCCTCCTCTGGTATTTTTACGCCGAAGCCTTCTGGACTGATCTCACCAAACTTATCGAGTATCTGTTGCGCAACTGCGGTACTTTTTTTGTTACTCCGGAATCCACAGTACAACTGCTGATGTTTGTCCTGCGCCAGGGTGCAAGCCTCATTATGCCTCTGTGGTTTCTGGTGTTGGTGGTAGGGTTTCTCTCCAGCTTTGTGCAGATCGGGTGGCTGGTTACCGGCAAGCCCATGATGCCCGATTTCAAAAAACTTGATCCCATAAAGGGCGCTGCGCGCTTTGTGTCCAAACGTTCACTGGTGGAACTCCTCAAATCACTGGTGAAGGTAGCGGTAGTAGGATATGTGGCCTACAGCACCGTAGCCAATGAGTTCGGACGTGCGTTGGAGCTCGTCAACATGGAGGTGATCAACACTTTGGGCTACGTCGGAGATGTGGCTCTGACTGTTTTGCTCAAATGTTGTTTGGTTATGCTGCTCCTTGCTCTCATCGACTATATCTTCGTGCGCTGGGAGATGGAAGAGAAGATGAAGATGACCAAGCAGGAGCTGAAAGAGGAGTCTAAGGAGAGCGAGGGTGATCCACAACTGAAGTCGAAGGTGCGTTCTCTGCAACAGGAGATGTCGCGCGGACGTATGATGTCCGAGGTCCCCAAGGCGGATGTGGTTATTACCAACCCGACGCATATCTCGGTGGCCATAAGCTACGATAACGAAAATATGGATGCCCCGGTTGTTATTGCGAAGGGGGCCGAAGAACTGGCGTTTAAAATCCGTGAGATCGCACGCGAACATGATGTGCCGCTGATGGAAAATGTTACGGTCGCACGCGCGTTGTACGGCGTGGAGATTGGCGACGTGATCCCCGAATCAATGTTCAAGGCGGTAGCTGAAATACTTGCCTATGTATACGGGTTGAAAAGGTAGTTTCTGACTGATGTTTGAGACCAATGTTTGAGATAATAACGCAAAATAAATGGGTAAACCTGATCGTGCGCAGCGATGTGATGGCAGCCCTGGGTCTGGTTACGATCCTGATGCTGATGATTATCCCGTTGCCGCCTATTTTGCTCGATATGTTTCTATCTCTGAATATCACCACCGCGCTGCTGATTCTGGTCATGAGCCTCTATATGTCGCGTTCGGTGGAGTTTGCCATCTTTCCGGCGGTGCTGCTCGCAACCACTTTGTTTCGCCTTTCCCTCAAT
>JAIVHC010000286.1 GCA_020201305.1 Geobacteraceae bacterium | reverse complement strand
TCATCCGGATCGGCCTCTTCCCCTTCAGCGGGATCAGATAGACGCGCTGCCGTTATTCCGAAAAAGCGGCAGGTTTCAATGACCATGGCCAGGGTGGCGGGGAATATCCCCATGTGCTGGTGACAGTCGACATGGTCGGGAACAAGGCCACATTCCAGCACTGCATCCACCTGAGCGTTGAGTTCGCCCTGCGCCGCCGCCCGATCGAAGGTGGCTTGAGCAAATATGGAGCGCGCCCGCTCTTTGCCGAGAAAATTCCCCCCCGCATCTGTAAGGCCGTTTATATGGCCGCTTAATGCTCGGCCTTCGGATAGATTGAGATGTACTCCGATTCCTGCCCGTCGCCCCTGTATTTGAGCCGCAGCTACAGAAAAGGTAGCGCCGTTGGCGAGCAGGGATACGCTGGTTACTATGCCGTGGTCGATGGCATGCAGAATCCCCCGATCCCGCCCCGGTGCCCAGCCCAGGTCGTCAGCGTTGACAATAAGTGCACAGTGTTGTGGCATGTCCTCAGCCCTTTACTTTTTTTTCTTTGCCGCGCGCGGGTAACGCGCGTCAAACGCTTTTTCCTGCTCCACGCTCCCGATGAGGAGCATGTTGATACCGTGTTCCAACACTGTATCAGGCTGGGGAGAGGTGTCCATATGCCCATCCGGGTATTTAAGGGCGATAATGGAGCAGCCCAGGGAGTGCCGCAGTTCCGAATCGATGATCTTTTTGCCTGTGAGAGCGGCGGCCACAAAGTCGGCACCCGCAGCGTAAAGCTGGTCGACGTTCTCATCTTCGTTTGCCCGCGCCACAATGCGGATATTCGGATGCATATAGCGACTCGCAAGGGTTAGAAACACGTTGGTGCTGTCGTCATTGGTAGTGACGATAACCCCGGTGGCGTTCTCTATTCCGGCATCCGTAAGGGTGGAGCGTGAAGTCGCATCTCCAATTACCGGCACATGTTTGCTGCACACCGTGCTTTCACTCTGATCGATAAGCACGAAGGGTACCGGCTTGCGCTCCAGAAAGGTTGCGGCCGCGCACCCGATGCGCCCATGTCCGAGAACAAAAACCAGATCGCTGCTTTCAGGGTTGCCTATGAGTTTTTCCAGCCCCTTGAGCTGATCGCTGTTTCCGGCGAGGAGCGCAAGGCTCTCATCGTCGAGGATGGTATCGCGGTTGGGGATGGTCAGGTGTCCGCGTTTCCACAGCCCGATGACCGAGAGCCCGGTTTTCTGGCGGATCTGGGCCTTTTCCAGGGTCATCCCTGCGAACGGGGTGCCATTAACGGGAAATTCGGCAATATGCAGAGCACCGAAGGTGTCGAGTACATGCGCCATGGCACCCCTGGTGGTGGCGCGTGTGGCGAGGAAACGCCCGACGATGCGCGGCATGGCAATTACATGATTGGCCCCGGCCTGGCGGAGTAATTTCTGATGATCGGGGTCACGTATCAGCGCTACAACCGGGGTGTTGCACAGCGAGCGCAGGGTGAGACAGATATTGGCATTCTGGGGGTCAGAGAGGTTGGCTACCACATAGCGCGCAGCCTCAACCCGCAGGCGGCGCATTACGTTTACATCGGTGGCGGAGCCGTACACCACCTTCAGGCCCTCCTGTTCCTCCAACTTCAACGCTCTGTCATAATCCCTTGTAACTACGACAAAGTCCAGGTTTCTACCTTCAAGTTTTTTGATGAACAAGCGTGTAATAGAGTCGAGGCCGAATATCACAATGTGGCCCCGGGTGTCCGGTGGCAGCTCCAGGGTGGGGGTATAGCGCAGGCGCTCCTCAATCCAGGGCGCAAGAAACAGACTTATCATGGTAAAGGGGAGAATAATAAGCAGAAACACCACGCCCGAAATGGTGACAATCGCGGCAAAGATATACCCGGCATCGGTGTGAAAGGTGATATCCCCGAACCCGAGGGTGGTCATTACCGTGATGGTCCAGTAGAGACCGGCGATAAAGGAAAATTCACGCCCTTCGGTGTGCCACATCAGATAGCGGAAGATAACGGCATACGCCAGGGTCATGACAATGAGAAACACGAAGTAGAGCAGTAGCACTTTTAGATTCTGGCGCGCGTGCCCGCGGACAAAATATGCCAATTCACTGGCTATTGATTTCATACAAACTCCTGAGGCTGAATTTTGTTGTATCATACTTGATGTCCACCCCTTAGTGCCACCCCGTGTGTAGAATAAATCCACCAGGGGGGCGCCGGAGTTTTTTCTTGACCTCAGTATTCAGGCTTATTATATTGACTGACCGCTCAGTCAGAAAGGGGTGTGATCTGTTATGTCACTAGTAAACAAGAGTAAAAAACAAAAGCGTGAGGCTTTGTTGGCTGCAGCCCTGGAGTTGTTTGCCGGGCAGGGGCTCAATCGCGCATCTACGGCGCAGATCGCAAAGCGCGCCGGGGTTGCTAGCGGCACTTTGTTCTTCCATTTCAACAGCAAAGAGGAGCTCATCCATGCGCTGTTTGAACAGGTCCGGGGGCGGATTGAGGAGGCTCTGGTGTCCGATGTTGAAGCAAAGATGCCGGTGCGCGAGCAGATGATCCGCCTGCTGAGTAATCTGTTGCGCTACTTTCTTGCACATCCGGATGAATTTCGCTTTATGGAGCAGTTCCATTTCTCCGCCTACAACACCCTGAATCGGGAACTGCATTCGGACAAGAGCTATCTCCACGGCCTCATGTTGCGGGCAAAAGAGGACAAAATCATAAAGGATGCACCGAGCCTGTGTCTCGAGGCACTCGCGTTCGGGCCTATTGTCACTCTGGCAAAAGAGTACGCCAACTGCGGCACCCCGATTGACAAACACACCTTTGAAACAACCGTTAGCGCCTCCTGGGATGCGCTGAAACGCTGAACTTTATTTTGATGGCGTCGCAAAAAG
>JAIVHC010000285.1 GCA_020201305.1 Geobacteraceae bacterium | reverse complement strand
ATGCTGTTCATTCCGTGGCCCCCCATCGCGCCACGCAGAACCAGAACCGTGAACAGCAGCAGATTGACGTAGAGCAGTATCCTGCTTGCCGAAATGTCAAAAGGGTTGTTGCCTTTACGGATCTGTCCGGCGCGGTGTTGCCAGCGAATGATACGCCATTGCCACTTGGTGCCGTTCATGCCTATCGAATCAAAAGTTTTTTTCCAGTCCAAACTGTATGCTCCCCCGGTTGTTGGTGTTGGCATGTCAATATGTTATTCAAAACGAGGGGGAACTATTACAGAAAAAACTGATGGGGGCAAGGGGGATATGGACCTGATAAGATTCGGCAAATACACAGGTTGGACAAATTTATCCCCTTGAGCTTGATATGAACTGAGCTATGATGCATCATTACGATTATATGAATAGGTCTGAGAGATAAGAACATAATCTACTGTGGAATCTAGATTTATTGCGTGGAGGATAATTTATATGGCAATTGAATCGTTAAATCCTGCAACCGGAGAGCTGATTAAAACCTACACCGAATGGTCCGACGAACAGGTGGCCCAGACCATTGATGCCGTACATCAGACATATCTGGACTGGCGCACCACTGATTTTGCCTTGCGTCGAGAGCGGATGCTTAAGGCCGCAGCAGTACTGCGTCGGCGTAAGGATGAATTTGCGCTGCTCATGGCAAATGAAATGGGTAAACCAGTTACCGAAGGCGCGGGGGAGATTGAGAAATGCGCCCTGGTATGTGAATACTACGCTGAAAATGCCGAGCAGATGCTTGCGCATGAACCATTGGAAAGTGATGCGGAGAAGTCGTATGTGGCGTTTCGTCCCCAGGGCATTGTGCTTGCGGTGATGCCGTGGAATTTTCCCTTCTGGCAGGTATTCAGGTTTGCGGCTCCGGCACTGATGGCGGGGAATGCCGGAGTGCTCAAGCACGCATCCAATGTACCCGCATGTGCTCTGGCGATTGAAGATGTGTTTTCTGAAGCGGGATTCCCGGAAAACCTGTTCCGCACCCTGATGATCGGTTCCTCTAAGGTGGATAAGGTAATAGAAAATCCTCTGGTAATCGCCACCACCCTTACCGGCAGTGAGATTGCGGGGAGTAAGGTGGCGCAGAAATCGGGCGAGATGCTGAAAAAATCGGTGATGGAGCTTGGTGGCAGTGATCCCTTTGTGGTGCTGGAAGATGCGGATATTGATGAAGCCGCAGGCATCGGGGTTAAAGCGCGGTGTATCAACTCCGGACAAAGCTGTATTGCCGCAAAGCGTTTTATCGTGGTGGATTCTGCGTATGACGCCTTTCTGGAAAAATTCAAGTCCGGGATGGAGGCGTTAAAAGTGGGTGATCCCACTGAAGCGCAAACCCAGATCGGTCCCCAGGCGCGTGAAGATCTGATGCTCGAATTGCATGAACAGGTGCAGGCGAGCGTGAAGCGCGGTGCCAGGGTTGAGCTCGGTGGAGAACCCTGTGGCAAGGGGGCGTTTTATTCCCCGACCATTCTCGCCGGAGTAGAAAAGGGGATGCCGGCGTATGCGGAAGAGTTTTTCGGCCCGGTGGCGATCTTTATCCGGGTCAAGGATGAGGTAGAGGCGCTTCATGTAGCCAACGACACCCCCTTCGGCCTCGGTGGTAGTGTGTGGACGGCTGATTCAGACCGTGGTGAGGCCTTTGCCGCACAGATCCGCGCCGGGGCGGTGTTTGTCAATGGCATGGTTAAAAGTGATCCGCGCCTGCCTTTTGGCGGGGTGGGGATCTCCGGCTTCGGACGGGAATTATCCCACTATGGCATCAAAGAATTTGTTAATATCCAGACTGTATGGGTCAAGTAGGGGCGCGTATAATAATATGCAATAAAAAAGCTGCCCGGGGTTGAATGCCCCGGGCAGCTTTTTTGTGCTGAAGCGTTGTGTTAATCCACAAGCAAGGCTGTGTTTTCTTTCAGGCTGGAGATGATGGCTTCAATCTCCGCTGGAGTGTACGCTTCCTTTTTTTCTGCATAACCCCATGCCGCAGCAGGCCAGCATGGATCATTGTGGTAGCGCGCGATGATGTGGATATGCAACTGTCTCACTACATTGCCAAGGGTGGCGGTATTGATTTTATGCGGGCGAAACTCGCTGCGGACAAATCTGCTGAGCTCCGCCATCTGCTGCAT
>JAIVHC010000284.1 GCA_020201305.1 Geobacteraceae bacterium | reverse complement strand
ATCCTACTCCAGTGTGCGTAACTGATAAAGTGAACCAGCACATTTCTCGCGTATCGCTACTGCCCATATAAGCTAGAGGTTCCTATGCCCAGACTGCTGTTCCTAACGTGCTTCCTCATATCTCTGTGTCTTATTTCAGACCCTGGCGTAGCCGATGCCGAGGCCCTTAAAGTTGGTGTGTTAAACAACTTCCCTCCCCAATATATCCTCGATGACGAAGGCCAGCCAGACGGCCTGGCAGTTGACCTTTTCGAACAGATTGTAACCGAAACAGATTTTGAGCCTCGATACAGGGTCTATGAATCCTGGGAGGCGTTGCACGAGGGCTTGAGAAAAGGAGAAGTAGACTTGAGCCCCAGCATGGGGATGGCGGATTCGCGCAGAGAGTGGGCCAGCTTTTCCGAGCCCCTCGAAACCTTCCAGATTTCCCTCTTTGTCCGAAAAGGAAACAGCGAGTTACGCTTTCCGCAGGATTTCAAGAGCCACAAGCTCGGCATCGTGCACTTGAATATCGGCGAAAAAATAGCCGCAAGGCATCCCGGGTTGCAAACCCAAACCTATGCGCATGTTTTTGACGCCTTTCATGCCCTGCTTGCCGCTCAAGTCGATGGCATCGTCTTCCCGCGTCCTACATTCTATAAAGTCGCTCTGGAAGCCGGTCTGAAAAACAGGATAGAGACTGCAGGCGAGCCACTCCATGAAATGAAACGCGGTCTCGGAGTCGCCAAGGGCAATGAATCACTCCTTGCAGTGTTTAATCCAATTATCAGCCGATTCGTTCTTACGGAAGAATACCGCGATATCTACGCACGCTGGTATGGTGCTGAAGCATCCTACTGGTCTGCGCGTCGCGTTCTAATATATGCGGTGCCGGCCATTGGCCTGCTTGTGGGCGTTCTGCTTTTCTGGCGCTATAAATCGCTCAAAAATCTGGCCCGGGGATTAAAAAAAGATCTGGAGCACAAAACCCATGACCTGCGTAACAGCGAGAAAAAATATCGCACACTGTATGAAAATGCCCCCCTGCCCTATCAATCCCTGGATGAAAAGGGGCGTTTGCAGGATGTAAACACGGCATGGCTCTCGACCCTTGGCTATGCCAGGCACGAAGTCATAGGCCAATGGTTCGGAGATTTTCTGCATCCGGAATCGCGTTCTTTTTTTGAAACAAAGTTCCCGGAATTGAAAAAGCGGGGCTATACAGAGAAGGTGGAATTCCACATCAGGCATAGAGAAGGATATTACCTCCAAATATCCCTTAATGGCTGTGTGGGCTATTCAGAGGAGGGGGTGTTTGAGCGTACATATTGTGTGTTTCACAATATCACCGCCCAGAAAGAATCTGAACGAATCCTCCGCCAGGAGCGAAATTTTACCCAGAGCATTATCGATACCGCGCAGATAATAATTCTGGTTCTGGATATGGAAGGTCGAATCCAGAAGTTCAACCCCTATATCGAGCATATTACCGGCTACGCTGCAGATGAGGTTCTGGGGCTGGATTGGTTCAGCAACTTTCTGCCTCCCAAGGAACAGGACGCTGTGAAGGAGGTCTTTGAAAAAGGGGTTCAGGATATCCATATAAAAGAGCAGGTAAACACAATACTGACTCGAAAAGGAGATGAAATATGGGTTGAGTGGAGCAACGAGACCTTAAGGAACCCCGATGATGGGACCACAATAGGCATGCTTGCTATCGGACAGGATATTACCGAACGCATAGAAGCTGAACAAAGACAGCGTGAGCTTGAAATTGAATTGAGGCAGAAACATAAGATGGAAGCAGTAGGCCTGATGGCGGGCGGAATTGCGCACAATTTCAATAACAGCTTAGCCTCCTCAATCTGTGTAACAATGCCGTTTATGCCATGGATGAGGTCGGGATTCTGGAAGTTGCTGCAGAAGCGCAGGAGATAACCTCAGAGGATATCCCCGCTAACTTCACTTGCTCTCCCGGTAGGTACGCCATGATCAGTGTCCGCGACAGCGGCTGCGGCATCCCCGATGAGATGCGCGAGCAGTTGTTCGATCCTTTCTTTAGCAGCAAAAAAGCGCATGAAGGAACGGGCATGGGGCTTGCCACCGTGCAGGGAATTGTCCTTCAGCATGGGGGTTTTATCTGCGTCGAGAGCTGTGTGGGGGAAGGCTCAACCTTCCGGATCTATTTACCTGTAGCAGAAGAAATAACGACTGAGGAACCGATTACGTCGACGGGTGACAGATTTCCCCGCGGCACCGAACAGATTCTGTATGTCGATGATGAAGAGATGCTCGCTGAGCTTGCAGAGGAGATGTTAACCCCCGCAGGCTATCAGGTCAGCATAATGAGTGACAGCAGCGAAGCACTGATGCTGTTCAGAGAAAATGCCGCGCGTATAGATCTGCTCATCACCGATCAGACCATGCCCGGATTGACGGGAACCGAGTTGATTGCCGAGATGAAAAAGATCAAGCCGGAGTTGCCTGTCATCCTCTGTACCGGCCACAGCAACAAGGTGAACAGTGAAAACGCGCATCAGCAGGGAGTACATGCATATCTGGAGAAGCCCCTTACACAGGAGCAGTTGCTCCAAACAGTGAGGCATGTGCTGGATGAATACAAAGAGTAATCCCCCAGCTTTGCTGGGGGACCTGAAAAGTTTGACGGTTCCGGGAATATGGCGACAATCTTCCTTTAACGTCATTCCCGCGCAGGCGGGAATGACGTTAAAAAGTGTTTTTGATTTTGAAGATTGCGTTAAAGCTCCCGGTTTGACCGGGGGATACTTATTTCTTCCGGCCTGTTAGATACTCCTTTCCCGGCCAACTCTTTTCTTTATACTTTCCCCCTGATCTGCTAGTTTGAAACTACAGTTCGGCTTTGCTGTTCCAGCGGGGTAGTTCAAAACTATGAACATTCACCCTGACCCTCTCCACGAGGGCGAGGGGAGGATTGTTGCCGGGTTGCGGGGAGGAATATGCTAAAACGCATCTGCTTGATAGTGGTGGCCCTGGGTTGCCTCTGTGTCCCATACGCACAGGCACGGGTGCTGACCTTCGGGGTTCATCCGTTTCTCTCAGCGGTGGAGCTGCAGGAGCGCTTTACTCCCCTTCTGGAGTACATCCATGCGCGCATCGGCATGCCCATTGAACTTGAGATCTGTTCAAGTTATACTGAATTCAGCGAAAAATGTGTTGCCGAAGAGCTCGACTTTGCCTTTATGGGCCCGTCCCTGTATGTAGAGATCAGCCGGCGTAATGAGCACATGCAACTTCTGGGTGTTGTTGAGGGCCGGAGCCCCGGCTTGCGGGGTGCGATTGTGGTGCACAACAACAGCCCGCTGCAGGAGCTGGCGCCCCTGCACATCTCCTGGTGCAGCAGGGGGTATGTCTCGAAGATTTGAAGGATTATACCTTCGTCGGAAATCACCAGAACGTAGCCTATGCTGTCCTCGCCGGACGTTTTGATGCCGGCGCAGTTAAGTATGAAGTATACCAGGAGATGCAGGATGAGGGCTTGCGGATTCTGCACCGCATCCCGGACGTGGTTGACCATCCCTTTGTTGCCACTCCGCGCCTCGAGGAGCGCCTTGTAGACCGGACAAGGGAAGTGCTGCAGGATATGCATAATAATGAGAACGGTCGGAAAATATTAAAAAGGTTGCGCCCCGATCTGGTAAAAATTGCCCCGGTTCAGGATGCCGATTTTGCCACCATGCGGATGTATACCCAGCATACACATGCCTGCCTGCCTGAGGAGCGCCTGTGAAGAACAGCAGACGCGATAATGCTCCATATTTAAATACCTACAAAAAGGTGCAGGCTGTGATGGCTCTCTTCATCCTGGGGCTGCTTTTGTGTGTGATTCTGTTTATCAGCTACGAGCGCGAGAAGATTCTGCACGAGTCCATGGCGAACTCCTTTGAAACCGAAAAGAACCTCCTTGCTACGCTCCTCACCGAGCCTCTCCTGCGTTCCGACTATGTGCAGGTTCGTAACACCCTGGAGGGTTTTTTCGAGCGCTACACCGCGTACGAAAAACTCGAACTCCGCGCTCCCAACGGTTTTGAGGTATTCAGCGCCTCACGCTCCAGAGCGGAGCGCTTATACCAGTGGCAAGGTGAGATTGAAGTGGGCCTGAGTCACGTCGCCCCGCATATCCTCGTGCTTGAAAAAAGTACTGCCGATGCCACCTTTATGGGGATGCACAAGGGCTTTGCGGTTGCTCTGTTTGTGGTTGTATTTGTCGCCGCGTTCGGGCGCCTGCTCTGGGTGGTGGTGCGCGCCATGGGTCTCGACCCCTTAAGTGGTGAGATGGAGCGCCAGCAGCGCTCATATCAAAGTATTACTGAGAGGGGCGGGTTCTGCTGGCCAACGAGCCCTTTGTGCAGATGCTGGGTTATTCCTTAGCCGATCTGCAGGACGGCAGTTGCGAGTTGCTGTGCGATCAAGAGAAATTCCAAAACTTTGATGCTGTGCCTGGGGGAGACTCCGGAGTATATGAATGTGAACAGCGCACCGAGAGCGGAGTCCAAGTGCCGGTGGAGATTCACAATGCGCGCATCATTTTTGCGGGGGAAGAAGCGGTGCTGAGCGCCGTGCGCGATATCACTCGACGGCGCGAAAGTGAGTGGCACCTGCGGCAGCTTTCCCTGGTGGTGGAGAACAACACCGAGGGGATGGTGGTAACGGATATGCAGGGCACCATCCTCGCAGTAAACCGCGCCTTCAGCGAAATCAGTGGCTATACCGAAGCAGAGGTGCTGGGCAGGAATCCGCGCATATTGAAGTCGGGTCTGCATGGCGATGAGTTTTATGTGCACATGTGGAGCGAACTGCTGGAAAAAGGCGCATGGGAGGGGGAGATCTGGAACCGGAGTAAGGTTGGTAAGATCTACCCGGAATGGCTCACCATCCGACGCCTTGAGGATGAGCAAGGACAGTCCCGGCGGTATGTCGCAATCTTTACCGACCTGAGTACCCAGAAAGCCCAGGAGGAAAAGCTGATCCACATGGCGCAGACAGACCTTCTTACCGGACTCCCCAATCAGATGCTGTTACGCGATCGACTCCAACAGGCTCTCCTCCATCTGGAGAATGAACGCGACGAGCACCATGGGCTCCTTGCGGTCATGACCATCGGGCTGGATAACTTTAAAAAGATCAACGACAGCCTCGGGCATGGCGCTGGAGATCGTGTGGTGGTGGAAACCTCGAAGCGTCTTTTGGCGTGCGTGCAGGAGTCTGATACCCTTTCACGTCTGCGTGGGGATGAGTTTGCCCTGCTGCTTCCAGATGTTGCGGATAAACATGCTCTGCGCCAGGTGGCGGCACAATTGTTAAGTGCAATGCGCGATCCTTTGCATATCGAAGGCATGGATCTGTTCATGACCGGGAGTATCGGAATCGCCCTGTATCCGCACAATGCGCGTGAGCAAACAAAACTATTGAAACAATCCGATGTGGCCATGTATCAGGCTAAGGATCAGGGGCGGGATCGTTACTGTTTCTTTTCTGCGGAGTTCTCCACTCAATCTGCCGCAGATCTGAAGCTCGAAGAACAGCTACACTATGCGCTGGCGAACAACGAGCTGCTCCTCTACTATCAACCCCAGGTGGAAATTGCGACGGGTGCTATTGTTGGAGCCGAGGCCCTGTTACGCTGGAATTCCCCAGTGTTGGGCTGGGTCGAACCGGATCACATGATTCCGGTGGCGGAGGATAGCGGGCTTATCATTCCTATCGGAACCTGGGTTATGAGGCAGGCGGCAGGACTGATTCAACGTTACCACGCGGAACATAAATGCTGGTTGAATATTGCGGTAAATGTATCGGCGGCGCAGTTTATGGAAGATGACTTTGTAGAGATCGTGGATGGGATAGTGAAGTATTTTTCCATTCCGGCCCCTTGCCTCGAGCTCGAACTCACCGAG
>JAIVHC010000173.1:1280-9509 GCA_020201305.1 Geobacteraceae bacterium | reverse complement strand
ATTTTTCTCCAGCCTGTTGCGTTTCTGATCTACCTGGTATGCATGGTTGCGGAGACTAACCGCGCCCCCTTCGACCTGCCGGAAGCGGAGAGTGAGCTCACCGCAGGGTTTCACACCGAGTACAGCGGCATGGGCTTCAGCCTGTTCATGATGGCTGAATACACCCATATGTTTATTGCCAGCTGTATTGCGACCGTGTTTTTCCTTGGAGGTTCATCCGGAATTCCACTGCCGTATTTTGAGTACACCGGGATTATCTGGTTTCTCCTCAAGGCTTACATGTTTATGTTCTTCCTCGTCTGGATTCGGTGGACATTCCCTCGAACCCGTTTCGACCAGCTGATGAACCTGTGCTGGAAATACCTGCTGCCGTTCTCGCTGGTTAATCTTCTTATTACAGTTGTGGTTGTGAAGCTATGAAAGCGTATTTTTCAGAACTGTTTACGGGAGCCTGGAGCCTTCTTGTCGGTATGAAGGTAACGATCAAGGCCCTGTTCACTCCGGTTGTCACTGTTCAGTACCCACGCCAGAAGATCGAGGTGACCCCCAACTACCGTGGGCACATTGATCTCATAAAGGACCCCGAGACGGGCACGCATAAATGCATCACCTGTGGCGCCTGCATGCGCGAATGTCCATCCGACTGTATCGTGGTTGAGGGCGAGAAGCGTGAAGGGGTCAAAGGTAAGGCGCTGACGCTGTTTACCCTTGATTACACCAAATGCAGTCACTGTGGTGCGTGCGTAGAAACCTGCCCCACCGGAGCTCTCAATTACTGCCAGGACTATGAGGTGGCCGGGTCAGCACGCGAAGAATTTCACTATGATTTGATTAAGAGAGTGGAGGAACGGGTATGATTGTATATCGGTATATAGCCGAGGCCCTGTTTTACGCCTTCATGATTCTGACATTTATGGGCGCGTTTATGGCCGTGCGTTCGCAGATGCTGATGCATGCAGTTGTGGGTCTAGCAGTGTCGTTGCTCGGGATCGCGGGGCTGTATTTCCATCTTGGAAGCACATTCCTGGCGGTCATGCAGGTGCTGATCTATGTCGGAGCTGTCTGCATCATGATAGCCATGGGGGTTATGCTTGGGAATACCCCGCGCCAGATTGCGGAGAAAAACCTCAAAGGGCGAAATGTGCTTCTCGCCATAGGGTCCTGCTCAGCGGTGTTTATTTCCCTCTTTGTAGTTTTGGCACAGACAGGCTTTGCCCCGGCTGCAGAGCGAATCGGCGATATGTCGATCAGCTTTGTAGGGGAGAATCTGTTGTTGCAGTACTGCCTTGCTTTCGAGCTGATTTCAGTCATTCTGCTGACAGCCATTATCGGTTCGATAATCCTCGGGCGCGGTGGCAGAGATGGAGCAGTAAAATGATAATAAGTGATAATCTCAACACATATCTGATTATTGCGGCAATTCTGCTGGTGATTGGTCTTTACGGCATGATTCAGCATCGTTCCCTGATCGGGATGCTCATCTCAAGTGAGTTTCTGATGAACGGAGCTGCACTTAATTTCATGGCGTTCAATACTTTTACTGCGCCTAATCCTGCTGTGGGGCAGATTTATACCCTGTTTATCATGGGGCTTGCAGCGGCAGAAGCAGCAATTGCGGTCAGTATAATTATTGTTGTCTACAGGCGGTTCCGTGATGAAGATCCGGCCATAGTACAGGATATGAAACACTGATTTGTCGATAGGGTAAAGTAAACTGTAACGGCTGTTTCAAGCACATGTTGAAACACACCACCTGAGAAAGCGCTTGCAATGAACACCATAATCACAAGCAAGATAATAATAACGATGCTGATTCCCATGATTACAGGCCTTCTGGTCATGTTTTCCGGGAAGAAGCCGAATTTGCGCGACAGCTGGTCTACGCTGGGTGCCATTCTCACTTTTGTATCGGTATTAAGTTTTCTACCGACTATACTGGATGGTAAACAGCTCAAGTACACGCTTTTTGAGCTGTACCCGGGTGTGTCGGTCATGCTTAACCTGGATGGACTCGGGGTTATATTTGCCCTGGTTGCATCGTTTCTGTGGATACTTGCGAGTTTCTACTGCGTGGGTTACATGCGCGGTCTCAACGAGCATGCGCAGACGCGTTTTTACGTGTGTTACGCGGTCTCGGTTGGTGCTGCCATGGGCGCGGCGTTTGCCGGCAACCTGTTCACCCTGTATCTGTTCTACGAAATCGTATCTATCTTTACCTACCCGCTGGTTATGCATCACCAGGATAAAGAGGGATATTGGGGGGCGAAGAAATACATCATCTATCTGATGTTCACCTCCAAGGCATTCCTGCTTCCGGCTATGGTGATTATCTATGTACTTGCAGGAACCCTCGATTTTCAGACTGCAAATATCGCCCAGGGTATCTTCCCTGCTGATGCAAGCCGGGTTGCTATCGGCGTAGCATATCTGCTGTGCCTGTTCGGTTTTGCAAAAGCCGGTATTATGCCGCTGCATAACTGGCTCCCGGATGCGATGGTTGCACCCACACCGGTCAGTGCGCTACTCCATGCGGTGGTCGTGGTTAAAGTCGGGGTATTCTCTATCTGCCGCGTCATGCTCTCTGTCTTCGGGGTGAATGTTCTGAGCGAAACCGGGCTCGGTCTGTTCACAGCATATTTTGTCTCATTTACCATCCTCATGGCATCGGTTATCGCGCTCACGAAGACCAATCTTAAAGCGCGTCTGGCATACTCCACTGTAAGTCAATTATCTTATATTATTCTGGGTGTCGCGATGCTGACCCCCAATTCGATTACCGGTGGTTTGATCCATATTGCAAACCATGCCTTTGCCAAGATCACCCTGTTTTTCGCTGCCGGGGCTATCTTTGTAGCGAGCGGTAAGAAGGATATTAAAGAGATGGGCGGCCTGGGATATCGCATGCCCTGGACCATGATGGCATTTGGTATTGCATCGCTGGGTATGATCGGTATTCCTCCGGTGGGTGGTTTCGTAACCAAGTGGTATCTCGCTCTGGGTACGATCGACATTCACAATTGGATTCTGCTGTGTGTTCTCCTTCTCAGTAGTCTTCTGAATGCCGGTTACTTTGTGCCGGTGTTCCTTCAGGGCTTTTTCGGCAAACCACTTCCCGAGGATGCCGGGGTTACCGGGAGTCTCGAAAAACAACCTTTGGTTATGTTTATGGTGGTACCTCTGGTAATTACAGCGACTATCTCTGTAGTTATCGGCGTCTATCCTGATTTGTTCCTTGACCTTATTAATCTGATGGTGAAGTCATGATCGCACAGATGATAACCTATTTGCGTGAACGCTCGGAGATGATGAAGTGGATCTTCTTCGCGTATCTGGGGTTTGCGCTCGTATTCGATTTTTTTGCGGATCGGCATGATGCCCACTTCTGGGGAGATCCTGTCATTGGTTTCTGGGCCATCTTTGGTCTGGTTGGTTGTCTGCTGATGATTGTTTTCTGCAAAGGGCTGTCGCACGTATGGCTGGAGAGGGACAGGGATTATTATGACAAGTAGTATATTTATGCACCCGGCGACGCTGTTTATTGTCGGCGCGCTGCTGCTACCCTTATTCAGAAAATTTAACGCCCAGAAGATATGGCTGGTTGTTGTACCTCTGCTCGCCTTTATCCAGATCAGATATTTGCCGGAATCTTTTGGGACGGTGGAGTGGCTCGGTTTTGAGCTAGAGTTTGGTCGAGTTGATAAACTCACTATGGTTTTTCTGCATGTGTTTACCCTGATGGCGTTGATCGGCAGTATTTTCGGTCTTCACGTCAAGGAGAGCGGGCAGCATGCAGCCGCATGGCTCTATGTTGCGGGCTCTCTGGGTACAACCCTTGCGGGGGATTACCTTACGGTATTTATCTTCTGGGAGCTCATGGCAGTGGCCTCGGTGTTTCTGGTGTGGTACCGGAAACGCACCAAATCCATCGAAGCCGGGTATCGCTATCTGCTCGTGCACACATTCGGCGGCTTGATTCTTCTGGGGGGGATTTTCCTCCGCTATCAGAATGTGCATGATCTGAGTTTTGATCTCATTGCCCCCGATTCGGCCACATTCGCTGACTACCTGATTATGATCGGGTTTATGTTGAACGCTGCTGTGCCACCTATCCATGCGTGGCTCCCGGATGCCTACCCTGAAGCTACGGTGACGGGCGCGGTGTTCATGTGTGCATTTACTACCAAGACCGCGGTATATGTTCTCGCGCGTGGATTTGCCGGCTACGAAGCGCTTGCAATTATGGGTGCGATTATGACCCTTTACGGGGTTGGATACGCGGTAATTGAAAACGATGCGCGCCGCATCCTGGCATATCACATTGTGAGTCAGGTCGGATACATGGTGTGTGGTATCGGCATCGGCACACACTTGGCTCTTAATGGAGCCGCTGCTCATGCTTATGCGCATATCCTGTATAAAGCTTTGCTGTTCATGGGAGTCGGGAGCGTTCTTGAGATGACCGGGCGCTCCAAACTCTCTGAACTCGGTGGGTTGTATAAATACATGCCGCTGTCACTGATATTTACCGTCATCGGCGGGATTGCGATCTCCGGTTTCCCCCTCACCAGTGGCTTTATCAGTAAATCCATGATAATTGCTGGCGCCGGTGCGGATCACCAGATCTTCATCATGCTTATGCTCATGCTTGCAGCAGTAGGTACATTCCTCTCGGTCGGTATAAAACTCCCTTACTTTATCTGGTTCGGACCTAATGATCCGGGCATCAAACCCAAAGAGGCATACTGGAATATGCAGGTCGGGATGTTCATGGCTGCATTCATGTGTATTTTCCTCGGTATCTACCCGGAATATCTGTACGACATGCTGCCATATGCGGTGGAATACAACCCGTATACCAGCTACCACCTAGCCGAAACCTTTCATCTGCTCGGGTTTACCGGACTTGGCTTCTACCTAATGGTCAGATATCTCAAGCCGCATGATGTATCAAACCTTGATCTGGACTGGTTTTATCGCAAAGGTGCCCTGGCGTTTATGTGGCTGGCACGTAAGCCCGTTAACGCTGCAAATGAGTGGGTTAGTAATGTATATCAGACCGTGGGGCTGCGCTTTACTATGGCTGCCGCACGTGCCCTTTCATGGTTTGATTGGGAGGGTATTGACTGGGCTATCGATGGGAGTGCCAAGGGGATGATTAAGGTCGGCGATCGGACACGTCTGCTCCAGACGGGTAAATTGCAGCATTATATCGGTGCTGCTGCTGGCCTGGTGTTTGTAGTTCTAATTGTAGTGGTACTGGTGTGATCATGTGTAAACGCTACGTATTAACTCATACGAGACAGTAGGAAGTCATGGAAAAGTATCTAATCCTGAACACGTTGAATTACCCGATCCTGTCAATGCTGTTGATTGTACCGGTGGTCGGGGCCGTTGTCGCCATGTTCCTGCGTGGAGACACCTTGTTGAAATACTGGAGTCTGGCCGTGACCCTGGTCACTGCTATTATTTCTATCCCTCTGTGGACCGGGTTTGACAGAACTACGGCAAAATATCAGTTTGTGGAACTGCGTCACTGGTTCCCGGAGCTGAACCTGAACTATGTCGTGGGTGTGGACGGGATCAGCGTGCTTCTGGTGCTACTCACTACCTTCGTCATGCCTCTGTGTGTGCTGTGTTCATGGACTTACATTCAGACACGCCTTAAAGAGTTCATGGTGGTGATGCTCCTGATGGAAACAGCGATGATCGGGGTGTTTTTGAGTCTGAACACCGTGCTGTTCTACATCTTCTGGGAGGGTATGCTCGTCCCCATGTATCTCATTATTGCGATCTGGGGTGGAGCGCGCAAGGACTACGCTTCCATAAAGTTCTTCCTCTACACATTTGCCGGAAGTATCTTTCTGCTGGTCGCTATCATTGCGCTCTATATCAATACCGGTACATTCTTTATTCCCGAATTGATGGCACATACGTACAGTTTCTCATTTCAGATGTGGGTGTTTATCGCCTGTGCCCTGGGATTCGCTATCAAGGTGCCGATGTTCCCGTTTCATACTTGGTTGCCTGCAGCGCACGTTCAGGCACCAACCGCTGGTTCAGTGATCCTTGCAAGTATCCTCTTGAAGATGGGGGGTTACGGGTTCCTCCGTTTTTGCCTCCCCATAGCTCCGGCAGCTACTTACTATTTTGTACCGGTGCTGATAATCATGTCGCTGATCAGCATTATCGTGGGTGGATACCTGGCGCTGGGGCAGACGGACATCAAGAAGTTGATCGCATATTCTTCTGTCGGGCATATGGGGTTTGTAACTCTGGGTATCTTCCTCCTCAACGATGGCGGTATCAAGGGCGCTATGCTGCAGATGATCAACCATGGCATTACGACAGGTGCTCTGTTTATTATGATCGGCCTTATTTACGAAAGAACTCACAGCCGAGAACTTGCAGACAACAACAAGCTCGGAATGATGATGCCTATTTATGTCACCTTTCTGGGCATCTTCTCCCTTTCGTCTCTGGCCTTCCCCGGGACCAACAGTTTTGTAAGTGAGTTCCTGGTTCTTTTCGGGGCGTTTGATAAGTATCCTCTCGTTGGTGCTCTCGCCATCCCGGGCGCCATCCTTGCTGCAGCGTATATGTTGCGCCTCCTGCAGAAGATGGTATGGGATGATTCCGATGGGCATGTGCATCATGGCGATAAAAGCCATCACATTGCAGACTGTAACGCGCGTGAAATCGTACAGCTCGCATTCTTAACCATCTTTGTATTCTGGATTGGGCTCCATCCCACGCCGTTGCTGGACGTGATGGATACCAGTGTTGCTCATCTGATCCATCAGGTCGATGCAGGTAGTATATTGCCTGATGCTGCACATCAAGGTGAGCACCATGCCCTGCTGAACGATGCAGGTGCGTGGATTAAAAGTATCGTAAGTTTCTAACTTAAGAATCGGATCAATTATGCTAAACACAGTCTTTATGCCGGAACTGGCACTGATGTTAATGGTCCTGGTTTTGTTCTTCATGACCTTGGGCAATTTTCGTACAGGAGTAGTCCAGGGGGCTACTCTGGTGATGTCAGCACTCACGCTGATCGTGGCTATAGCCAGTTATGGCGCAAATGGCATGATGTTCTATGATGTGTATCAGGTGGATGTTCTGTCACAGATGTTCAAGATCATCATTCTGTCCGGACTTTTTCTGATATTTGCTCTAGGGCGCGGCATGACCGGTATCGATCCCAAATTGCACGCTGAGTACAACATGTTTGTTGCGCTGAGTGCTTTGGGTCTGGTGTTCTTGAGTAGTTCAGTAGAGCTGCTCACTATTCTGCTGAGCTTGGAGATTTCTTCCTATGCGCTGTACGTGATTATCCCCTTTCGTCGGGGACAAGGACGCCTGCCGGCGGAAGCGTGCATCAAGTACATCATGTTTGGTGCTATTGCGACCGCTTTGACCCTTTACGGCATGGGTTACATTTTCGGTCTCGCGCATACCACATATCTGAATGAGCTTGCAGTATTGATGCCGTCTCTGGTGGCAACCCAGCCTCTTGCGGTTGTGGCTATGGTGCTGGTACTTGTGTGCTTTATGTATAAGCTTGCGCTCTTCCCCATGCATTTCTGGACTCCGGATGTGTATCAGGGTGCGGCAAACGAAACTACCACCATTATTGCTACCCTTCCCAAGGTTGGTGCTGTGCTGCTCCTTCTGCGTCTGGTTGCCGTTGCGGGTGCGGATATTACTCAGTACACCTGGGTGCTGGCAACATTTGCAGTGCTTTCCATGACCTTTGGTAATCTTACCGCACTGGTACAGAACGATCTGAAGCGTCTGCTCGCATACTCCAGTATTGCGCACGCCGGGTATGTCATGATTGGTATCCTTACTGCGGATATGCTCGGTATGGCTGCAGCAGTGTTCTATATCATCGGTTATCTTCTCATGAACCTCGGGTGCTTCTACGTAATCTACAATATTGCCCCGGAAGGTGAGAATGTGACCTTTGATGACCTCAAAGGATTGTCACGTCGCTCTCCGCTGCTCGCACTGACCCTTCTGGTTTCTGCCTTCGGTATGGCCGGAATCCCACCTACTATCGGCTTCGTGGGTAAGTTCGTGGTATTTACCGGAGCTATCAACAAAGGGTTTTACGCTCTGGTAATTATCGGGGTTATCAATGCCGCCATTGCAGCGTTCTATTATTTAAAAATGGCACGAGCAGCTTACTGCGGCGCTGATGACGAAAAAGATCCGATCCTGATGCCC
>JAIVHC010000173.1:0-1254 GCA_020201305.1 Geobacteraceae bacterium | reverse complement strand
GCAGTGCGAAGCTCAGCCCCAATTTCTTCAATGAAATGGCACCGGATAGCGGCGTTGATACATACCAGGGTTTTGTTGTCCACGCTGGTGTCGGCGAGGTTCAGCCCGTTGCCGATAACCTCAGTATCAACCTCTGCCATGAAATCCCGCAACAGGGGTACACAAGCATGCGCAAACAGATAGCACCCATACTCAGCAGTATCGGATATTACCCGATTCATTTCATAGAGCTTCTTGCGTGCGATGGTATTGGCAATCAGCGGAGTTTCGTGCAGTGATTCGTAGTACGCTGATTCCGGCTCAATCCCTACTTCAAGCATCGACTCAAACGCAAGTTCAACCCCGGCCTTGACCATGGCGACCATCAGAATACCGTTGTCGAAGTACTCTTGTTCCGAGATCTCACCTCGTGCCTCGGTCTGCTCAAATGCGGTCTGTCCGGTTTCTTCGCGCCAGCGCAGCAGGTCCTTGTCATCATTGGCCCAGTCCTGCATCATGGTGGATGAAAATTTGCCGGTGATGATGTCATCCATGTGCTTCTGGAACAGGGAGCGCATGATGTCCTTGAGCTCATCTGCGAGGGCATAGGCGCGTATTTTGGCCGGGTTGGAAAGGCGGTCCATCATGTTGGTGATGCCGCCCTGTTTCAGTGCCTCGGTTATGGTTTCCCAGCCGTACTGAACCAGTTTTGCGGCATATCCCCTCTCGAGACCTTCCTCTACCATTTTATCAAAGCAGAGCAGGGAACCGGTCTGGAGCATGCCGCACAGAATGGTCTGCTCGCCCATGAGGTCGGACTTTACTTCGGCAACAAACGAGGATTCCAGTACCCCGGCGCGGTCTCCCCCCTGTGCTGAGCACAGGGCTTTCGCAATTTCGAGCCCGTCGCCATTGGGATCATTCTCGCGGTGTACTGCAATCAGGGTGGGAACGCCGAATCCGCGTTTATATTCAGCTCGGACCTCAGAACCGGGACATTTGGGCGCCACCATGATGACAGTCAGATCATTACGGATCTGCGCGCCCTCTTCAACAATATTAAACCCGTGGGCATAGCTGAATGTAGCTCCCTGCTTCATCAGCGGAACAACGGTTTTGACCACGTCGCTGTGCTGCTTGTCGGGCGCGAGGTTCATGACGATATCCGCCTGAGGGAGGAGCTCTTCGTAGCTGCCGACCTTGAAGTTGTTCTCAATCGCATTCTTGTATGACTGGCGCTGTTCCTTGATCGCTTCATTGCGCAGGGTGTAGGAT
>JAIVHC010000109.1 GCA_020201305.1 Geobacteraceae bacterium | reverse complement strand
GGCGCATGCTCCCTGCTGATTGTGTGCGGGTGTCTGCCGCAGCGCTACCGTGAGGAACTCGCGCCCCAACTTCCCGAGGTGGATGTATTCATGGGCACCGGTGACGCCGTCAACATCGCACGGATTATCGACACCTGGCGTAGCAGTGCGCCCCATCAACTGTGCAGCATCGATCAACCCGCCAGTCTCTACGACTCCGACACCCCGCGTGTCCAGGCGTCGCCGTTCTACACCGCATATGTGAAGATTGCCGAGGGATGCAGCAACTGCTGTTCCTACTGCATCATTCCTGAACTGCGCGGCCCTCTGCGTTCGCGCCCTATCGAATCCGTCGCCACCGAAGTGGAGCAGCGTGTACATGCCGGAGTGAAGGAGATCAATCTGATTGCGCAGGACATCACCGCGTATGGGAAGGATCGGAGTGACAACACCACCCTGGAGCGCCTCCTGCGGCGCCTGGTGGAGATCGAAGGGCTGGAGTGGATACGTCTGCTGTATGCGTATCCGGAAGGGGTCAGCGATGAACTGATTGAGCTGATCGCCACAGAACCCAAGATCTGCCCTTATCTGGATATGCCCCTACAACACATAGCCGATCCCATTCTGGAGGCGATGAACCGGCGTCTGAACCAGGCCGACACCATCGCCCTGGTGGAGCGCATTCGCGCGCGCATCCCGCATATCACTCTGCGCACCACCTTTATTGTGGGTTTCCCCGGCGAAACCGCAACAGATTTCGCCGAACTCCACGCCTTTGCTTCCCGCGGGCTGTTCGAGCGCGTCGGCGTGTTCACGTATTCACGCGAAGAAGGAACTCCGGCGGCGGCATACACCGCTCAGGTGGATGAGGAAATAAAGCAACAGCGGCGCGAGGCACTCATGACCACGCTGGACGACATTGCGCTGGAGAAAAACCGGACGCTGACCGGCACTCAAACCCCGGTACTGGTGGCAGGGTACAGCGAGGAGACCGAGCTGCTCCTGCAGGGGCGCAGCATCACCCAGGCTCCGGATATTGACGGCATTACCTATATCAACGCCGGCGAGGCCGAGGTGGGCGAGATCGTCATGGTGGAGATCACGGACGCCACTTCCTGTGACCTGGTGGGGCATATCCGGGGGAGCCTGGACGATTAGGCCGCGCCTTGCGCTTAATTATCCATCCCGGCAGCGGCAATACGCCGGTACAAAGTGGCGCGGCTGATATCGAGGATCTGCGCCGCACGCCGCTTGTTTCCATGAACCTGGCCCAGCACATAGTTTACATAGCGATTCGCCATTTCATCAAAGGTGGGGAGTTCGTCCTCTTTTTTCAACGCCAGCAGAAGCCCGTCATCCGCCACCGGGGTTTTGATCGCGTGACGGATACGCTGTGGCAGGCAGCTTTCCTCAATTTCGGTGCCGCTGCAAAAGGCGAACGCGCGTTCCATGGCATTACGTAATTCTCTGACATTCCCCGGAAACGAATAGTTATGCAGCAGAGTAAGGGTTTCGGGCGTAAGGCCGCGGATATTGCGCCCCAACTGCGCGTTGAAACGCTGGATAAAGTATGCCGTAAGCAGCTCCAGGTCATCGCCACGCTCGCGCAACGCCGGAACATGAAGCTCAAAGGTCTCAAGGCGGAAATACAAATCTTCACGAAACGTCCCTTCCCTGACCGCCTGTTCCAGGTCGGAATTGGTCGCGGCAATAATGCGGACGTCGAGCTGAGTCTCCTTATTCCCTCCAACCACTCGTACCCGTCCATCCTGGAGGATACGCAGGAGCTTCGCCTGCAGATCCAGAGGCATCTCTCCGATTTCATCCAGAAACAGGGTTCCCCCTTCCGCTTCAGCGAACAACCCTTTGCGCGCATTCCCCGCACCGGTAAAAGCTCCGGCGGCATGACCGAAGAATTCACTCTCCTGCAGTTCCGCCGGAATCGCAGCACAATTAACCGCTACGAAGGATTTATCCCGCCGCGTACTTTCGGCATGCAGCGCACGCGCCACCATGTCTTTGCCAGTGCCACTCTCTCCGGTAATAAGTACCGGTCCGTGGGACTGGCTGATCTGCTTGAGCATGGAAAACAGATCCTGCATGCTTCGACTGTGACCGATAATACCGTGGAAGTCCTCACTCCCGAGCACCTCTCGGAAACGCTGGACATCCCTGCGCAGACGACGTGTTTCAAGACTGCGCTCTACGCA
>JAIVHC010000172.1 GCA_020201305.1 Geobacteraceae bacterium | reverse complement strand
CTTGTGTGCGAGGGTATCGTACACCTGGGTGCGGAATTCCGGCTTGTCCAGGGTGCGTCCCACATCTCCGGAGGTGAGGAGGTGCTCTCCGACCATATGTCCCATCTTGCGCGCCAGGTCGCCCCGCCGTGCCGGAATGATTCCCGGCGTCATGGGGATTCTGATCCCCAGAATATACCAGGGGCGCAGAGGGCGGAAGAGCATGCGGATCGCTATGTAGTTGGTGACATAGCCGATCAAAGCCCCCAGCAATGGCGGGATCAGGTAGGGGAGAAACGGAATGTGATTTTCAAGGCTACTCAGCATGGCGTATATCTATTTTGCGCTGTAATCGAACTGTTCCAGATGGATGCGTTCCGCAGGTAGTTCTGCTTGCGGATGCCCCGCTTTTTCCTCTGCCGCATGCCCGATTCCTACGATCATATCCACGCGCATCTGCTCGGGGATATTCAATTCAGAGCGCACATAGGATTCGGCATCGCTGTTGTCATCATGGGGGCGCAGGCGTATCTGAACCCAGCAACTTCCCAGACCCATATCTGCGGCACCGAGATGGAGCAGGGTCGCAACCACGGAGCAGTCTTCGATCCACACGTCGCAGCGCTGCGGATCGGCGCAGATCACCACTGCAAGGGCACATTGCTCCAGAAATGCGGAGCCATGCGGCTTGCTGTGTCCCAGGGCACGCAGTTTATCTTTGTCGCTAACAAAGATAAACTGCCACGGCATGAGGGAGCGCGAAGAAGGGGAACGCAGGGCGATCTCCTTTAGTTGATCAATTTGAGCGTCGCTCAAAGGCTCAGGCGAAAATTGGCGGATACTGCGCCGCTGGCGTAGAACTTCGAGGGTGTTGGACATGATTCAGACCTCCAGATAGGGGCTTTGAGGTTGGCTATGTGCAAAAAACTGCAAAAAAAACCCGCTATAACAAATGTATAGCGGGCATGAAGATGATACATGACAATAACAATAAATACAAACAGATGTGAACAGCGCAGACTTCAGGATAAGATTAGCGGCAGGGCGGATAACATCAACATCACATAAAAAAACATTGCAGCCCTGCCGTATCCATCACATCACATTTCAATAAAACAGCTGTGCCAAACTCCTCCATAACAGACCCGCCGCAGCTGGGCGGCGGTAATTACATAGCAAAATAATAATATTTAAACCTGGCTTCTCAGTCCTGCGCTGTTAGTGCCTGCTGGGGCCGATGTTGCGCCCATTGTTTGATCGCCTGGGCAATAGGACCGGAAATACCGCAGCAAAACCAGATACCAACGCGATCCAACTTAAGTTGATACTCGCGCTGAATGCCGGAGCAGATTACCCCTTCCACTTGATGTTGTGCGAGCCAGTCACATACCTCTTTGCCTTGGGGGCAGGCCTCTTGCTCTTTCATCGTGTGGTCACCACTGTTCCGATCTACATCAAAAAAGCAAAAGGTGCTCGGACCGTCAAAGCGCGGGGACACCCGACCTTCGTAGCAGGGGATAGCTATGTGGACTGAACTTAAATTCATGACCTCTTGCAATGCATGTGGTGTGCCAAGCGGAGGTTTTTACATTAGGGCAAAAAATACAGGCACTTAGGAGGTGGCGCACGGATATGGCTTAATCTTTCTACGTTGCACATGCAACATAAAACATGAACTGTTTTAGTATACGGCCGTTTAGTGGGAGTTCACGACGTTGCAACCGTCGTTGCAACACGCATGCAACGTTGCAACATTGTATCATTCGATATGGTGTTTCTTCAACCAACGCCACAGGGTGGTGCGGTCAATCCCAAGATGGGCTGCGACCTCGGATCTTTTACCCCCAAAGCGCAGCAGGAGCTGCTTGAGCTCTGCACCTCTTACCGGAGTGGAAGGTTTATGCGTCTGCGGAATTTCAACATTCAAGGGCAGATGGTTGGATTCTATCTGCGTGCCGCGGCAGAGTATAACGGCGCGTTCGACGATGTTGATCAACTCGCGTATATTGCCGGTGTATTGATGGTTAAGGAGGAGTTCCATCGCCTCGGAACTGAAGGCATGGATCTTCTTGCCGTGTTTATTGCAAAAACGTTCGAGGCTGATGTCAAGGAGGAGAGGAACATCCTCCTGGCGCTCATTCAGGGAAGGGATTTTGAGAGTGACGATATTCAGACGGTAGAATAGATCGCGACGGAAACGCTCTTGTTCCACCAGTTCGGCGAGATCGTGATGGGTTGCAGTAATGAAGCGGACATCGGCCACTTTGGTGTCGTCGCTGCCAAGGGGCTGGTACTCGCGATTTTCCATGACGCGTAGGAGTTTCACCTGCAGGGATAGTGGGAGATCGCCAATCTCGTCGAGAAACAGTGTTCCCCCTTCAGCGGTGGCGAGGCGACCCTGCCGATCCATAGTGGCACCGGTATATGCCCCTTTGCGCACTCCGAAAATTTCCGCTTCGAGGAGCTGTTCCGGCAGGGCGCCGCAGTTTATCACCACCATAGGATGATCCTTGCGCGTACTCAGATTGTGCAGGGCGCGTGCAAAGAGTTCCTTGCCGGTACCGCTTTCTCCCTGGAGCAGGACGGTAACGTCACTCTCCGCTACATCGGGAACGATATCAAACAACTGCTGCATCTTGTGGTTGCGGCTGATCATATCCTGAAAGCTGAATTTCTTACGGATCTCGCCGTTGAGGGCGCGGAGTTGGGATAGATCACGGAAGGTCTCTACCCCACCGATCGCCTCCCCTTCAAGATTGAGGAGAACGGCAGCATTGACGGAGATGGGTATTTCACGATTGTCGCGATCCAGGATGGTAACTTCACGATTGTTGATGTTTTTACCGTTGGCAATGGCGTGACGCAAAGGACAGTTATCGAAACACGCATTGGCGCGGAAAATCTCACAGCACGGCTGCCCCAGTGCCTCGGCGCGCGAAAAGCCGGTGATGTTTTCCGCTCCGCGGTTGAACAGGGTGATACACATATCGTTATCCACGGTAAAAACCCCGTCGGATACGCTGTCCAGAATGGTCTGCAGGTGCTGCAGATCGGTATGCATCTCCTGTTGTTCCGCCATATGCGTACTCTCTCCTGAAAATATAAAGGGTGTGCCGCCTTATTTATCCGCAGCGGGAAGTTCAAACTGGGATGGAGGAGCTTCGTCTGGTGCAAACCAGGCTTCGGCCTAAATTGCTTTCAGTGATTTGATCTGCGCGTCTGGTAAAAGCGGTTTTTCACTCCGGAGTAGTTTTACACACCGCAGATGAAACAGTCCCGCAAAAGATTCTGACCGATCTCTACAATATAACATTGTTGCATACTCACATCCTCTTCAAATCCCTGCCGGACACAATTCCATCTACAATACGGGGTATATTCGCATCAGCGTAGCAACCGGTCAAGGGCGCACATCCGGACAAGAAAATCTCTGATTTCTGCTTATAAGCAAGCAAAGGCCGCATGAATTGCGAAATATATTTGAAAAACTGCATGGCGCGGCGCCTCAGCTGGTACGCTGAATCTATCATCAACAAGTAGTTTGAAAAGACCCTGGGCAACGCTGTATTCTTCTTGGAGGGCATGGTGTCTTCTATATGGAAGGGTTTGGCTATTCAGACAAAAAGGAATATCCGATGTCCGTTTTTTTCCAGGCTTTTTAAACTGTTATTTGTGGAGCTTTACTCCTTATGTTAGGTTCGCGGAGCGGTGAATAGTTACCAAATTTCTTTACTACGGCAATAGTTTATGCTTTTGCAGAAAGCACAAAATTTGGTGGCTAAGTAAAAAGCGCTGTTGTTTGGCATGATCCTGCGTTTCCCGGGTCGGACTTTTTTTTAAAAATGTGTGCATAGCAAAGAGGAGATAGAAATGAGAATTTTATTTTTTGCTGCAGTGTTGCTGGCTCTTTTCGGGCATAATGCCATGGGGCAACAACAGACCGCTCGTGGTTCTGATATCCTGAGAGATATGAAAAACGCCATGGGAGAGGTTGGACGTGATCAGATTCAACTGAAAACCGAAAAGCGCCTTTCTGGTTCAGCCGGGACAGAGAGCGAGAATATGCGTGATCATGATTCTTCGCAAAAAGATCGCCGCTACGATGGCGCTTATAACGGTCTGGATGAAAGCCAGCGGGAAGAACGTGAACGCAGGGAGGAGCGTTCTGAATATGCCAGGGAAGAGCAGCGCGAATTTGAACGCGAAAACGCCAACGGATTTGGAAAGTCACGCGGAAATGGCAATGAGCGTGCACGTGAATCCTCTTCATTCGGGCGTGATCGCGCCAGCGAAGCCCGAGGTAGAAAATAACTCCGCTCTTAATTGAATAAGACTTCATACACGGCCCTGCAACTGCTAGTAAAGCGGATTGCAGGGCTGTGCTGTATCCGGTCCTGTCATATAACCAGGAACGTCCATGGAAGGCCCCGATCTCAAGCTGCCGTATCTCTTGGAATGGGTGCCATGAGCCCCGACTGAATAGTTGCCAAAAAATTATGTAAAGTCCGATCAGATGCATCGGAGAATCAATGAAAAACACTGTGCTTCCGCACAGTTCTGCTCTGCCTCCCTTGATTTTTCCTTCCGCAGTCATTACCCTTTCCTCGGTATTAGACGCTGATACTCTTTAAACGCACAAACTACAGAGGGAAATCCGGAATGGAATCGTTACAGAAGCGTTTTGTCGCGTTAGGCGAGACTTTGGGGGAGCGCATCATCGGGCAGCCGAAGCTGATCGAGCGTTTACTCATTGCTCTGCTTGCGGATGGACATATGCTCGTGGAAGGGGCGCCGGGGCTCGCAAAAACCCGTGCGATCCGCCTCCTGGCAGAATATGTTCAGGGGGATTTCCACCGCATCCAGTTTACTCCTGATCTGCTTCCTGCAGATCTCACCGGTACTGAGGTCTATCGTCCTCAGGATGGGAGCTTTGCCTTTCATAAGGGGCCGCTGTTCAATAATCTGATCCTTGCGGATGAGGTCAACCGAGCCCCGGCGAAGGTGCAGTCAGCTCTGCTTGAAGCCATGGCAGAGCGTCAGATAACCATCGGGCATACCACCTATCCCATGAGTGAGCCCTTTCTGGTCATGGCGACCCAGAACCCCATTGAGCAGGAGGGCACCTATCCACTCCCCGAGGCGCAGCTGGATCGCTTTCTTCTCCATGTAACGATCGACTACCCGGAGCTGGAAGCAGAACGCAAGATTCTTCAGTTGGCGCGCGCGGAAGCGCAGAATAATACGCCACCGGCTGCCACGCAAACACCCGTGGAGGAAATCAGCCGTGGGGAGCTGTTGGGGGCGCGGCGTGAGGTGTTGGGGCTCTATCTCGCGCCCAATCTGGAGGAGTACCTGGTCCAGCTGATCATGGCAACGCGTGAACCCATGGCGTATGGGGAGGATATCGCCGCCTGGATTCAGTACGGTGCGAGCCCGCGCGCCACCATCGCGCTCGATCGTTGTGCGCGCGCTCGCGCGTGGCTCAGAGAGCGCGACTATGTCACCCCCGAGGATATTCAGAACCTGGCCTACGACGTCCTGCGCCACCGGATTCTCCTCACCTATGAAGCGCAGGCGCAGGGGATCAGCTGCGATCACCTCATTCGGGAACTTCTCGCACGCGTGCCGTTGCCATAGGAGCCTGAAGCATGCCGGATACACGTGACACCAGCCCGAATTCCAGCTCAAGACCCAGCTCGATACGCATAGATCTGCGCGACCTTATCGCGCGACGCCAGGAATTGATCCAATTAAGACGTCACCGCAGCGGCAGCCGTGCCCACGGAGAGGGAGCGTATCACTCGCGCGCCAAGGGGCGGGGGATAACCTTTGCGGAGGTGCGCGGGTACCAGCCCGGCGATGATGTGCGTCTCATCGACTGGCGCGTCACTGCGCGCACCGGCCGCGCACATACCAAGGTTTTTGACGAGGAGCGCGAGCGTCCGGTGCTGGTAGCACTCGACTATCGCCGCCCGATGTTTTTTGCTACGCGCGGGTGCTTCAAAGCAGTGCAGGCTTCGCGTCTCACCGCGCTCCTCGGGTGGCAGGCGCTGCAGCGCAACGATCGTTTCGGGGCGTTTGTGTTTTCCGAAGAGCGCACCCTCGGGTTGCGTCCGCAGCTGGGCAAGAATGCGGTTCTGCAGGTTCTGCGCGAAATGGTGGCAGATCCGGTGTGGGAGCGTGAATCCCATCAGCCCTTTGAGCCGCACCAGCGCCTGGAACATACCCTGGATCAGATGCAGCGCGTGGTGCGCCCCGGAAGTTTTATTACCCTTATAAGTGACTTCAATCAGTGGAACCAGAAGGTGGAAAAGCAGATTGCCCTCCTGACGCGCCACTGCGATTTGTGTCTGGTGCACTGTTTTGACCCTTTTGAAGCGGATTTACCCCCAGGAGGTGTATACCCCCTAAGCGACGGATACAGGCATATGCAGCTGCACCTCGATGCACGGGTACGGAGCACCTATGCGCAGGGGTTCGCTGCGCACTGCGAGCAACTCAAGCAGTTCTGCAGAAGCCGCGGCGCCGCGTATGTCCCCTGTTCCACTATTGACTCCCTCGCAGCCTGTATCGATCAAATCCGTCCTTTGGAACCGCGGAGGCGCTGATGCGACAGAATCAGGCTGCAGATCCCCTCGCGGGGCTGCGCGACATTCACATCCCCGATGCCGTGAGCTGGTGGCCCCTTGCGCCTGGGTGGTGGGGCCTGGGCGCAGTTATGTGCATGGCACTAGTGCTGGTGTGGCTCTGGCGGCGGAAACGGCGGCAGCGCTATTATCAGCGCGTTGCCCTGCGCCACCTTGAACATCTCGAAGAACAGTTTATCGCTGAACCTGAAACCCTGGTGCGCGAGCTCTCTGTCCTCCTGCGCCGGGTTGCCACCCTCTATTATCCCGACTCCGCTGGTCTTGCCGGGAGGGAGTGGCTCAAATTTCTCGATCGCACCCTTGATGCAAAGGCTGAAGCGTATCCTTTCAGCGCCGGAGAGGGGCAATGTCTGGCTGATGCCCCCTATCGCCCCGCGCTGAAGTCCGAAGTGGATACCCGCACTCTGGTAGAACTGGCGCGACGCTGGATCAGGAGCCTGCCGTTGCACAATAAAACCGGGAGGGAAATATGCTGAGCTTCGAGTGGCCGTGGGCGGGGGTGCTGCTGGTATTGCCCCTGCTGGTGTATCGTTTTTTTCCTCCACACAGAGAACAGCAGGGAGCGGCGCTATGGGTCCCGCGCCTGGCGCCGTTTGCCATCCTCCCGACCCGGACTGGGCGCACGAGGAAGTCTCGGGCGCGCGTACTGATGCTGGGGCTGATCTGGATTCTGCTGGTGCTGGCATGCGCGCGGCCGCAGTGGCTCGGGGAGCCGATTAAGTTACCCATGGCGGGACGCGATCTGCTCTTGTGTGTCGATCTTTCGGGAAGCATGGATACCCCGGATTTCAGCCTCCGCGGCGAGCAGGTTGAGCGCCTTACCGCCCTGAAAGTGGTGGCCAACGACTTCATTGACCGGCGCCGGGGCGATCGCATGGGCCTGATTCTGTTTGGTGACAAACCTTACGTTCAGGCGCCCCTCACCTTCGACCATAAAACCGTGCGTCAATTACTCAACGAATCAGCCGTGGGCCTTGCCGGGGAGCGCACCGCTATCGGCGATGCCATCGGTCTGGGAGTAAAACGTCTGCGCGAGCATGGCGCAGCACGCGAGAGCGCGGTGATGATCCTTCTCACCGATGGGAACAACAACAGCGGTGCTCTCGATCCCGAACAAGGGGCGGAACTTGCAGCGCAGGAAGGGATACGCATTCACACCATCGGTATCGGTTCCGAACGCATGAAGGTAGGGGGGCTGCTATTTTCCCGCACCGTCAATCCCTCCGCAGATCTGGATGAAAAAGCTTTGCGCCATATTGCCGAAACCACGGGAGGAAATTATTTCCGTGCGCGGGATACGGCGGAGCTGCAGGAGATCTATGCCCGCATAGACGAGCTCGAACCGGTAGACAGCGATGCGCGCTACTATCGTCCCTTCACCGAACTCTACCCCTGGCCCCTCGGGGCGGCCCTGGTACTCCTTATTCTGCTTCTGTGGCTTCTTATTTTTCCTCTTCTCACCCTGTTGGTGCTGTGGGTGCGCCAGCGTAAGGCGCGTCCTTCGCGCGGCTGGGAGGAGGTGTGCGATCCGCAGTTGTTGCCGCATATCCTCGTCGGTTCCGGAAAAAAGCGCAGCAGCCTGGGTCTGAGTACGCTGCTTATGGCGCTGGCGTTGTTCAGCCTGGCCCTCGCGGGGCCTACCTGGAAGCGGGTGGAGCAGCCCCTCTTCAGTCGCACCTCTGCGGTGGTTATTGTCCTCGACCTGTCTGCATCCATGTATGCTACCGATGTAAAACCGAGTCGCCTTGAGCAGGCGCGCCTGAAGATTGCCGATCTGCTGCAACAGCGCCACGAGGGCTACACCGCCCTGGTGGTATTTGCCGCGCAGGCCTATAGCGTAACCCCGCTCACCGATGACACCCGCACCATTGCCGCGCAGTTGGACGTTCTTGATCCCGACATCATGCCCGTTCCCGGGAGCAACCCGGCACTAGCGCTGCAGAAGGGAGCGCAGTTGTTGCACCAGGCAGGGCAGGACAACGGCACGTTGTTGTTGATAACGGATGAAGACGCACCTGCGGATTATGCCGAAGCCGCACACGAGGTGCTGAAGCAGGGATATCGGGTAAGTGTTCTAGGGGTGGGTACCGAGGAGGGCGCGCCGGTGCCCCGCCCCGGAGGTGGGTTTGTAAAGGATGATGGCGGAAATATCGTTCTGCCCGCGTTAAATGATGAGGGGCTTAAACAACTTGCCGCAGCCGGCGGGGGAGCGTATCAGCGCCTGAAACTCGAGGATTCCGCCTTTGATGCACTACTGCCGCGGGGAAAAGCCGAGGACAATCCGGATGCGCACCAATCCAGCCCCATTGGGCAGGTGTGGCATGATGCCGGGGTGTGGCTGCTGTGGCCCCTGGCTCTGCTGGTAGCCCTAGTCTTCCGGCGCGGCTGGCTCCTGTGCCTCCCGCTCCTTCTATTGTTACCTCAGGGTCTGCATGCTGCTAATGAGAGCGCTGCAGGATGGGACTTCCTGTGGCGCAATGCCGATCAGCGCGGAGCACAGCATTTCAGTGCACAGGATTTTGAGGCCGCCGGGGACACCTTTGCGGATAACCGCTGGCGCGCGAGCGCACTCTATCGCCAGGGGAAATACGCCGAAGCCCTTGAGGCGTGGAAGCCTGCCAATACTGCGGATGACTGGTACAACAGCGGGAACACCCTGGCGCGGAT
>JAIVHC010000283.1 GCA_020201305.1 Geobacteraceae bacterium | reverse complement strand
GCGCCTCGCCGTGGTGGAAAATGAAGCCAACACTGCCCTGGAGGAGTACCGTTTCAACGATGCCGCAGGTGCCCTGTATACCTTTACCTGGCATGAATTCTGCGACTGGTATATTGAGCTGATTAAGGGTGCCCTGTATGGAGATGATACCGAGGCGCGGCATAGCGCTCAGACCGTACTCTATACCGTGCTCGAACGTCTGCTGCGTCTACTTCATCCCATAACACCTTTTATAACCGAGGAGATCTGGCAGAATATCCCCGGAGAGCGCCCGGTACCTTCCATCATGCTCAGTACATATCCCAGAGGCAACGGCCTTCTCGATGATGCCGATGCCGTAGCGACTATGGAGCAGGTGATGGATGTCATCCGCGCTATCCGCAATATTCGTGGCGAGATGGATGTGGCCCCGGGTAAAAAGATCACCGCTCTGCTTGAGTGTAAAGATCAGGCTAGTTGTGATGTGATGCATTCGGCCGCAGATTACATCAAAGCCCTCGCACGTGTTGACGATCTCACCTGTGGTGTTAATCTGGAGCAACCTCCGCAGGTGGCAAAACAGGTAGCCGGTAAAGTAGAGATTCTTCTCCCCCTGGCGGGCCTTATAAATGTTGCGGAGGAGGAAAAACGCCTCAATAAAGAGATCGCCAAGGTGCAGAAAGATGTGGATATGTTCAGCAAAAAGCTTGCGAACGAAAAATTTGTCGCCAATGCTCCCCCGCAGGTGCTGGAAAAAGACCGCGGCAAACTTGCGAGTGCCGAGGAAAAACTCGAGGTTCTTAAAGCGAGTCTGGATAAGATTGTAGCGCTGAAATAGCTTTATTGTTTGATAAAAACACAGGCATTGATATGGCCCATGATCATACTCATCAAATAGATAACTACAACAGAGCCTTTGCCATCGGTATCGGCCTGAACATCACTTTTGTGATTATTGAAGTGATGTACGGTACTATCGCAGATTCAATGGCACTGCTTGCCGATGCGGGGCATAATCTCAGCGACGTGGTCAGTCTGGTGCTTGCGTGGGGTGCGAGCGTCCTTGCAACAAAGAGCACAACCTCCAAACGTACCTACGGTTTGCGTAAGGCAACGGTGATGGCGTCTCTTGTGAGTGCCGTGATCCTCCTTGTTGCTCTGGGTGGTATTGCGTGGGAGGCCTTCAGCCGCTTTACTGATCCGCGCCCTGTTGCGGGAATGACGGTGATGGTTGTTGCAGCTATCGGAGTAGTTATCAACACGGTAACGGCGCTGCTGTTTGTCAAGGGTCAGCACAACGATCTCAATATCAAGGGCGCATTTTTACATATGGCCGCCGATGCTGCCGTCTCGTTGAAGGATTCGCTCAACTACGCCATGGATGCGGTTCCAGACAAAATTGATATGCCGGACATCAACGAATTTCTGCGCGCACAGGATCGGGTGGAAAGAATACACGATCTGCATGTCTGGCCTCTGAGTACTACAGAGGTGGCACTGACGGTACATCTGGTAGTCAGGGATGAGCATATCGACAACACCTTTCTGCATAAACTGCAGGAAGATCTGCTTCACGATTTCGGCATCGATCATGCGACATTTCAGATTGAGAGCATAAGTGGGGAGAATCTCTGTATGCTCGATAAACACACCTCTTGCTGAATGGGCCAGGGCAGAATAAAACACTCTCAGAGGAGAAACGCCATGAATACAGCGCCGGAAATAGATACAACAGCCCCGGACTTTTCCTTAACCGATGTTGAGGGGGAAACCGTTTCTCTAGCACATTACCGTGAGGCTAAAACCGTCCTCCTGGTGCTTAATCGTGGCTTTAAATGACCTTTCTGCCGCCGGCACATGACGCAGTTGCGTCAATACGGGGATGAATTTGCAGATCTGAACGTTGAGGTGCTTATCGTCGGCCCTGAAAGTACTCAGAGCTTCGTGACATATTGGCGCAAGGCCGAGCTCGATGCTGCAGAATTGCCCTTCGTAGGGATTCCGGACCCGGAGGAGCAGATTCTTAAATTATACGCGCAACCGAAGCGCTTGTTGCGCCTGGGGCGCATGCCCATGCAGGTGCTGATCGACAGCGCTGGAATAGTGCGCTGGAAATACATCGGCTCATCCATGAGTGATATCCCTGCTGTGGATGAAGTGCTGGAGGAGTGCCGTAATTTGAATGAGGGCAAAAATTAGAATAAAATGTGGGCAAGACATGGTGTGCTCATGTACGCTCTAGCAAAAAGGCAGCACCAACTTCGTGTAAACGAAATCGGTGCTGCCTTTTTTATATTGCTTAAGCTATGCCGGAGTGGTGGCAGCGTGTTTAGGCGCTCGCGTGGCGGCTCTGGCTGCGTCCTGAACTCTGGTTGCCCTTGAATCCATTGCGGCTACTCTGCTGCTTGCGTGCGCCGGAATTATTATCGTTCTGGCGTGTGTTTTTGCCCCGGTTCTGGTTTCTGTTTTTGCCATTGTTTCCTGATTTCGGGGTGGCGCTGCTATCGCTGCTGGTGCGTTCGTAGCCGGGCTCGTGCTCAGTGGTTATTTTTTTCTGCAACAGCTTTTCGATAGCGCGTAACTGTTGGGTTTCATCGCCGCCTACAAGGGAAATCGCCTGTCCGGTATGTCCCGCACGACCAGTACGCCCGATGCGGTGCACATAGTCTTCCGGTACGTTGGGCAGATCGTAGTTTACTACAAACGGCAGTTGCTCAATGTCGAGACCGCGGGCGGCGATATCTGTGGCTACGAGTACCCGTGCTTTGCCCGATTTAAAATCGGCAAGGGCTTTGGTACGTGCGCCCTGGCTTTTATTCCCGTGGATTGCTGTAGAGCGGATGCCGTCTTTCTCCAGTTGCTGCGCCAGACGGTTGGAGCCGTGCTTGGTGCGTGCAAAAACCAGAACCTGCTGCCAGTTGTGCGATCCGATCAGGTGGGAGAGCAGCTCACGCTTTCTTCCTTTGTCGATGGGGTACACCGTCTGGCTTACCTGTGGTGCAGCGGTGTTGCGCTGTTCTGCCTCAATCATGGTAGGCTTATGCTCTTTATTTCACTGGAGAAGGTAGCGGAAAAAAGCAGACTCTGGCGTTTTTGGGGTAGCAGGGCCAGAATCTTGCGGATATCGTGGATAAATCCCATATCCAGCATGCGGTCAGCTTCATCGAGTACCACGATCTCGACCTGAGACAGATCCAGGGTCTTCTGGCTCACGTGATCGAGCAGGCGTCCCGGTGTGGCTACGACAATATCCACCCCTTTGCGCAGGGTGTTGATCTGGGGGCGGATGTTTACCCCGCCAAAGATCACACTCGAACTAAGCGGCATATAACGCCCATAAGTGGTGACACTTTCGCCGATCTGGGCTGCGAGCTCACGCGTCGGAGTGAGGATAAGACCACGCACTGGGCGCTTGCCTCCGGGTTTTGTGCTAGCGTTGAGGCGCTGTAACATTGGCAGGGTGAAAGCAGCAGTTTTGCCGGTTCCGGTCTGGGCTCCGGCGAGGATGTCGCCGCCGTCAAGTACTGCGGGGATAGCTTTTTGTTGAACAGGGGTGGGGGTGCTGTAGCCGGTTTCGACAACAGCACGCAACAGTTCGGCCTGTAGGCCGAGGGTATCAAATGTCATGTAACTATATACTCCAGATTTGATTCCGCCCATCCGGTGCATGGCGCACCGCAACGGTCTGTCAGGTTGGGAATCTTATTGATTTGTGTCAGGGGGGATATCTTGAGGAAATCTACCAAAAACACGGACGGTGCCGACCGATGGGCACCAAGGAAGAGATGATAGTAGCATTGTAACGCAAAATAGTCAAACTAATTAATTTTGTGTTTTGTCCGAGTAACTGTTCACCACAATTTATACAATCAATCACCGTAATTATTCACTACAGGGGTGGAAAGAGCCATGATCCCCGGTTCCAGGGACGCATAAACTCTTCCTGAGGCTTGACTGGCTCTATCCGTGAGCCAGACACCCTTCCACCGGGGACCATGGCTCTACCACTTGATGCTATTTTAAATTATGGTGAATAGTTACCAATCCCGAATCGCATCGGCCAGAGAGCCGACCGTAACCCCGAATGCGTTGGAGCGGTTCCACTTCAGAATTATCCTGAAATTATGATACACCAGCCACGCATCCCCTGTATCACCATCCGGGCGGATCAGGGAGGCGTCAATTTCTGCAACGGGCAAAGGGTTTCCATTAGCTCGTTTTACCCCGAGGTCCGCCCACTTCTGCAGCGGTATGCGGGTATTCAGCCCCAATAGGGTTTGATCCAGCTTTTCAGGCACCTGGACTTTGCGTCCCCAGGTGTAGCCCGTTTCCCATCCTGCTTCATGCAGATAGTTGGCTGCTGAGGTGAGGACATCGGGGATGGAGTTCCAGATATCGATCACACCGTCACCATCGCCATCCATGGCATGCTTGCGGAAGGAGGAGGGCATGAACTGACATTGCCCCATAGCTCCAGCCCAGGAACCCTGCATCTTGTCTGCCTGGATATGCCCGGCGTCAATAATCTCCAGCGCCTGAAGGAGTTCGCTGCGGAAATAGGCGCTGCGGCGTTCATCATATGCCAGGGTTGCCAGAGCCTGAATCACCGAAAAACCACCCGTATACCCGCCGTAACTGGTTTCCAGCCCCCACAGTGCCACAATAAAACGCGGCGGCACCCCGAATTGATTCTTGATCTGCTCCAACAGCGCGGAGTGTTCCTGCAGCATCTCTTTGCCTCTGGCAATCCGTTGCGGAGTAAGGCGCTGCTCCAGATAGGTGGCGAGGGTGAGTTTCTGCTCCGGTTGATTACGGTCGAGTTCGATTATGCGTTCGGTCGGGGTTTCGACCTTGCTCAGGGCCGCATCCAGGGTGGTTTGTGAAATTCCCTTATCCAGAGCTTCCAGGCGCAGCTCTTCGAGCCAGCGGTTGAATCTCTCGCTTGAGCCAGTTTCGGCGGAGGCGAACGTCGCAGAAAAAAGGCCGATAAAGCTGATGCAGACGTACACAACCAGTAGATGCAATTTTCTGTTCCGCATATAGGGATATCCTTATCACAGGGATGGTGTAATCACTTCATCCACTTGGTGCCAAAGTTGGTGCTTTCGTAGAAAACACCAAATCAGATGGCTAAACAAAAAGCCCCAAATGCAAGGTGCGAGATAATTACAGCAACACGGCAGTTGGTGAGTCTTTGCAACGCCATCAAAGTTGATGCTTTCGCAAAAAATCATAAGAT
>JAIVHC010000171.1 GCA_020201305.1 Geobacteraceae bacterium | reverse complement strand
ATGAGACGTTGCATGCAACGTCTCTACAAAAACAATCACGCGCCTTGCATTTGGCGCTTTTTGCTTATCCATCTAATTTTGTGCTTTCTGCGAAAGCATCAACTGTAACTATTCTATCCCTCCTTCGGTGCGGTAGCGGCGTGGCACATGCTTACTCTCAAGCAGGGGAAGAAAATCTTCTATCACTTCCCGTACTGTGTATGGTGCGCCCATCTCAGCGCCGATGGTGCGGACCAATTGCCAGCTTTTCAGGGCGTCGAACCATTCGTGGAACGCTTTAATCCTGCGGTGCGTATCCTTATGGTTGGCCTGCAGCTGCGTCCACGCCCGTTCAAATCCTGCCCCTCGGATGAAATTCGCTCCGAGGGGACTTTCACACTCCAATTGTGTCAGCAGATCCTCCCCCCTGCTTTCGGGGGAGGTTGAGACCAACGTCAACCAAATGCGAAGTACTTCGTAGCACTTCAAGGGGTAGAGCAATGGCAGCGGCTCCTGTGCACTGCATGCATAACGCATATTCTGCCCGGTGCCGAACGGGGTGCGGGTGGAGATGCGCGGAGCTGGAAAGACGCAGGTTTCGTCAATAGGTTCCACTCTGCCGGTTTTCGCAAGCTGTTGCAGGAAGTAGAAATCCTCTCCCGCCTTGCGCAGATTCATCCCGGCGCAGTTTACATATGCATATGCACTGCTTACCATCGTACTCCCGATGCTGAAGTACGCGTAGGCTGAACCCGCCCATTCAAGTCCAGCTTTATGGCAGCGCAGATGCAGTTCGTAGTCCTCTATCGCGTGCTGCAAGCAGGGGTCGGCACAGCGCTCATGTGTAAAGGCGATTACTCCAGCGTAAAAGGTTTCACGCTGTGCGTATTCCACCAGGGTGGCGGCATAGTTGGATTGTACCCTGGTGTCGGCATCCAGGTGTGCCAGTACTGTGTTCGGAGCAATATGGGGCAGGAGTAGATCTGCCCCGATTTTGCGCGCCATTCCAACTCCGCAGTGCTTCAGGGGGAGGGATGTGGTGGTATCCGCTGCATCGATCCATGCCAGATTGAGGTGCAGGGTGGCGCGTGCGTAAGTGAGTAGATGTTCCAGGTCGGCGCGGTTCTGGATTTTAATCTCAGCGGGAGCATCGCAACGCTGATTTACAACTACGAGGATCAGAACCTGCTTCAGGGCGCAGGCGGGGTTGCATGCGAGGGAAGCGAGGGTGGCAAAGAGTTCATCCCCTTCAGCCAGGGCGGGAATGATGACAGCTGCCGCGAAATTCTGGCATCGTCCAGTGTCGATTCCCTCAATCCGCCACTCTCCTCCAGCTAAAGGGCTGCGCTGCAGGTAGCGCCGGCGCATGCGCCCCCAGTTTGCATTGTTCATGGAGTAGACGCGCCTTTACACACCTGGAGCAGGTGGGCCAGGGGCTCAACTGCGGGATCAAGCCAGTGGATGGCGGTGCCACGTTTTTCCATGCGTCTGAACCAGGTCTCCTGACGCTTGGCAAACTTGCAGATCGCGCTCCCCAGTTTCTGCACCATGTCATTGTAGCTTAGTTCCCCCTGCAGATACTGCGCGATAAAGCGGTATTCGAGGCCGTAGAACTCCAGGGTCTCCCAGTTGGTTCCCTCCTGATGCAGGCGTTCAACCTCGTCCACCATTCCCTGCTGCAGACGCAGGTGAAGTCGTTCTCTGATGCGCTCGCGCAGTTGCGGACGTGGCCACTGGAGTCCGAACACCAACGGGCACAGTTGTGGAAGTGCAGGAGCAGGTGGGGCATGCTTCTGCGCCGTAGCAATCTCGATGGCACGCATGAGGCGTTCACGTTCGGCGAGGTCGGTGGAGTTGTGCTGCTGTGGCTTGAGGCGCAGAAGTTCTTCCCGCAGCTCTTCGTGAGTCAGGTGTCCCAGACGGGCGCGCAGTGCTGGATCCGGTGGGGCCTCCACCATATGGTAGCCGTTAAGTACTGCATCGAGATAGAGTCCGGTTCCGCCGCACAATACGGGGATACGTCCGCGTGCATGGATATCTGCAAAGGCGGTATAGAAGCGCTGTTGAAACTCAAACACATTGAATTCGTATCCCGGTTCCACAATGTCAATGATGTGGTAGGGAATGTCAGCATATTCCCCCAGGTCCTTGCCCGTCCCGATATCCATCCCCCGGTAGACCTGACGTGAATCCGCAGAGATAATCTCTCCTCCCAGGATGGTGGCCGCATCCACAGCCAGGCGGGTTTTGCCCGATGCTGTGGGCCCCAGAATCACCAGGAGGTTATATGAAGCGTAATTATTGTGCTTCGACCTGAGGTCGCATGCGTTTTTAGGCACTTGGGAGAGTTTATGTTCTGTCATAGGAATAATGAATTGTCCGCTGCGAAAGTGGCTTAAAATATACCCCGACACATATCGCACACTGCATGGAGCTTTTCAAGCGCGCGCTTATCTGCTAGATTGAATTTTTCATTTCGTGGATATTCTTTTTTGCCCTCTTAGCTGCAGGGCTTAACTCCGTTTTTGTTTTTGCAAGCAGGGCGTGCTTTACTGCGGTACATGCGCGCATCAATTATATATGACTCAAACACAGCCCAGGCCCGTTAAGATTATCCCCCGTTCCGATCACGATATTTCACGTAAATACATCGATGAAAACAGCCTCAAGGTACTGTATCGCCTTCATAGGCATGGTTATAAGGCCTACCTTGTAGGAGGGGGAGTGCGCGATCTGCTTCTCGGACGCCACCCGAAGGATTTTGATATTGGTACCGATGCAACACCGGAGCAGGTGCACAAACTCTTTCGCAACAGCAGGATTGTCGGGCGACGTTTCCGCCTGGTGCATGTTCTGTTCGGGCGCGGCGAGTGTATTGAAGTGGCCACCTTCCGGCGTAAACCGGATGAAAACGAGATCCCGGATGAAGGGCATTTTTTCTGCGAAAATGTGTTCGGTTCTCCGCAGGAAGATGCTTTCCGGCGCGATTTTACCATCAATGCCCTGTTCTACGATATCGCTGATTTCAGCGTCATCGACTACACCGAAGGTCTGGAAGATCTGCGCCGCGGCATTATCCGGGTTATAGGCGATCCCGATGTGCGTTTTGCAGAAGACCCGGTGCGGATGTTGCGTGCTCTTGAGTTCAGTGCACGCCTGGGGTTTGATCTCCATGCCGATATTGCTCCGGCGATTGAGCGCAATGCCGAGCTGCTTATCGGCGCTGCCCCGGCACGGATTCGCGACGAGCTTCTGGAGCTATTTCACCACAAGGTTGCGGGAAAGGTGCTGCAGCGCGCGGCAAAACTCGGGCTGCTGGAGTTTCTGGTGCCGGATATGCAGCCTGCGCGCGAGGGTTTTGATCTCCTGCGCCAGCTCGATCTGCGCACTGCCACCGGGAAACAGGTAGATGAGCCCATGGCACTCGCGGTTATGTTTTTGACTCCGTTTCGGCACGCGCTCAATCCGGATATGCCGCTTGGGGATGTGCATAAGCTCGCGAATCGCGAACTCAGTCGTCACTGCCGCCGCTTCAGTATCGCCTCCGGGATCCGGCATCAGGCGCGCGAGATGCTGATTGCATTTTTCCGCTTCGCGCGCGGGCGCGGACGCCGGGGAGAACAGCGCTTCCTGCGTCATCCTTTTGCTCCGGTGGGATTCGAGCTTTTCAAGCTCTGGTGCGAGTGCTGTGGCGAAGAGCAGGAACTTATGCAGAGTTGGAGTGCTGCCCTGGAGGGTAGCGAAGAACAGAAACCGCGTCCCAGGGGCAAGCCCGGTAGCCCACGACGGCGGCGGAAGCGCAAAAATCCGTCGCCGCGCCCTTGAGTCCGCAAGACGGATATGGAGTCATTAGACCTCCTCCTGGCACAGGGTGACGAGATAGCCGCTGGGATCGTAGAGCCATATTTCGCGGCGGCGGTGCTGATCATCTTCCAGCTCATACAAGGTGGGAAGCATGTGCTTTTTAAGATTCCGCGCTATGGCGGGCAGATTTTTTACCCTGAAATCGAGGCTCACACCCGCGCCAAAGGGGGTGCGCCCCAGATGCTCAAATGCCGCCGGATGGCTCGCACGCAGGGTTGCAGCCGAACGCATCACGATATTGGCGTTGTTCTCGCGGATGATGATATTTACGCCCCCCTTTTCAGCGGAACGAAAACGTTCTAGCCTGAAACCCAGAATATGGCGGTAGAAAAATTCGCTGCGTTCAATGTCGGTTACGCCTAAAGTGAGTATAAAACCCATGTGTATGGCTCCAAAAGGATTGCCGGATGATGTCATTCATGTCGAACCGGAGTGTACCAGAGCCAGACACGGCGAACCAAGAGCTAATGGGGGCGGTGGATCCGAGCATGTGCTGTAACTACCTACGCTGCGTATTTGTGATGGAGTATATGTTATGAAGCATAACAGCCTACCGCATGCACTATCCTGTGATCTTAGTTCTTCAGGTGTACCTGCTCACCCCATCACGGCGTATATCTCCCTGGGAAGCAACATGGGCGCCCGCCTCGAATTCCTGCGTTGTGCCCGCACAGAACTCGAACATAGAGGGGTAATGATTCGCGCGAGTTCTCCCGTATACTGCACCGAGCCGGTGGGTGGACCGCCGCAGCAGGATGACTTCTACAATGCCGTCCTCGAGGTTCTGGTGACCTGCTCCCCCTTGGAGTTGTTGCGCGGCTGCCAGGGCGTGGAGCAAAACGCAGGGCGTGAGCGTCTGCAGCACTGGGGGCCGCGTACTCTCGATCTCGATATTCTTCTTTATGCAGACAGGATAATCAGTACATCGGAATTGCAGGTGCCACATCCGCGTATGTGGGAGCGCCGCTTTGTCCTGGAGCCCCTGGCAGACCTGGCGCCGCAACTAGTGCACCCCATCGTGGGGAAAAGCGTTGCCGCATTGCTGCAGTTGTTGCCCGAATCGCCCCGGGTCTGTAAAGTGGCAGAAACGTGGTAAATTTACCCTGAAGCTCCATCTAATAAGCTGGAAAGGTCTGATAGATGCTGGTACGCATTATTCTTTTAATCATCCTGTTTTTTGTGTCCTACACTGTGGTTAACGCCCTGTTTCGCGTTTTGGGGAGAACCTCTTCAGTACCGGATAAATCCTCCCCCGGGGCCGAGGTAGGGAAAATGGTGAAATGTTGCGAGTGCGGCACCTATGTGCCAGAATCGGAGATTGTCCGGCGCAATATCCACGGGGAGGCCATGGAGTTCTGCAGCCACGAATGCCTGCAGGAGTACCAAAAAGAAAACGATCAATAGCGTTTACATACATAACCGAAGAGGGGACTTGCATCCCTTATCATTGACTACATTTTTTAAGTGCACCTAAACGATACTTTAATTAAAAAGGGAATACGGAAATGGAATTTTTTATCGATACCGCAATTGTAGACGAAATCAAAAGCGCAAATGAACTCGGACTGGTGGATGGCGTGACCACCAACCCCTCGCTGATCGCCAAGAGCGGGCGCGATTTTACTGAGGTCATTACTGAAATAACCCAGATAGTGGATGGGCCCATCTCTGCTGAGGTCATTGCCCTCGATGCACCCGGTATGCTTAAAGAAGGGCGCGAGCTTGCCCAAATCCATCCAAACATCGTGATAAAGGTACCCATGACCGAAGAGGGGCTAAAAGCAACACGCCAGTTCAGTGCCGAAGGGATTAAAACCAACGTCACCCTCATCTTTTCACCCCTTCAGGCATTACTTGCTGCCAAGGCGGGAGCGAGCTATGTATCGCCGTTCGTTGGACGCCTTGACGATGTGGGACAGGACGGCCTGGCCGGGGTGGAGCAGATTCGTACCATTTTTGACAACTACGGATACCCGACCGAGATTATCGTTGCATCAATTCGCAATCCTATCCATGTCTTGAATGCGGCATTGGTGGGGGCGGATGTGTGTACTATCCCGCTGAATGTAATGCAGCAGTTGGCCAAACACCCCCTTACCGATATAGGGATCGAGAAGTTTATGGCTGATTGGAAGAAGACCAAATAGGCGCTCTTCTGAGTGGGCGAAAACAAATCCGCTTTTGGACTGGTTTTATTTAAACTGTAAAAGAAGGCACAACATTACAGCCATGGTAAATCTTACCACTCGACTTTAACCTGTAATTTATGGCAATCTAATCAGGTTTAATTATATATTGATGCAATAGAAGTGAGCGAAAATGATGCTCAATAGAGGTATGTTCCTTATAACAAGGGAGTAAGTATGAATATCCACGAGTACCAGGCGAAAGACATTCTGAGCGCGTATGATGTGCCCGTGCCCCGCGGGCGCGTGGCCGTGACCGCGGAGCAGGTGGAACGCAAGGCCAAGATGATGGGTGGCCACTGCGTGGTTAAGGCGCAGATATACGCCGGCGGACGCGGACACGGCGGGGGGATCAAGATTGCGCATCACCCGGAGCAGGCGCGCGATATAGCTAAAGAGATGTTCGGCAAACGCATCGTAACCCCCCAGACCGGACCCGAAGGACTCAAGGTGCGGCGGATTCTGGTAGAGGAACCCATCGAGGTTGGACGTGAATACTACGTTTCTATTGCCCTGGATCGCGAGTCCTCACGCTACTGCCTTATCGCTTCTGCCGAAGGCGGGGTGGATATCGAGCAGGTTGCGGAACACACTCCGGAAAAAATTTTCAAACTTCTCATTGATCCCTATACCGGGCTGCGCTCATATCAGGCACGTAAAATCGCGCATGCTATCGGCCTCAAAGGAACGGTTGCTGAAGACTGTGTCCAGTTCATGCTAAACCTATATCGCTGCTGTATCGAAAAGGATTGCTCCCAGGTGGAGATCAATCCCATGGTGGTTACGAAGACGGACTGGCTCCTTGCTCTGGATGCCAAGATTAACTTTGATGACAATGCCCTGTTCCGTCACTGGGAATACCACGAGATGCAGGATTATTCCCAGATGGATCCCCTTGAGATCAGCGCGGCGAAGTTCGACCTTGCGTATATCAAGCTTGATGGCGATATCGGGTGTATGGTCAACGGTGCCGGGCTCGCGATGGCAACCCTGGATGTACTTAAAGAAAGCGGCGGCGAGCCCGCCAACTTCCTCGATGTCGGGGGCGGGGCTACTCAGGAGAAGGTGGCAGAAGCATTCCGTATCATTCTTCAGGATAAGGATGTAAAAGCGGTGTTTGTAAATATCTTCGGTGGCATTATGCGCTGCGACGTTATCGCAAACGGTATTATTGAGGCCGCAGCAGGGCACAACTCCACGTTACCGATTGTGGTGCGTATGGATGGCTCTAAAGTAGAAGAGGGTAAGAAAATTCTCGCGGACTCAGGGCTCAATGTGCAGACCGCGGATTACCTCGGCGAAGGGGCTGAGCTCATTGTCGCTATGTTCAAAGATGCTGAGGCTGCAGAAGATACCGAAAAATAAAACGTTACGGAGGGCTGTATGTCCATTTTGATAGATTCAAATACCAAAGTTATTGTCCAGGGAATTACGGGCAGAACCGGAATGTTTCACACCCGAGAGTGTAAAGCCTACGGCACCAATATCGTGGCCGGGGTTACACCGGGTAAGGGGGGGATCCACGTGGATGGTATCCCCGTATTTGACACCATGGAAGAGGCGGTGCGCGTTACCGGCGGCAATGTCTCCATGATCTTTGTCCCACCCCCCGGCGCTGCGGATGCCATTCTCGAAGCATGTGAAGCGGAAGTTGATCTGGCCGTATGCATCACCGAGGGCGTCCCCGTTACCGATATGGTGGTGGCACGCAAGGTTGTTGCCGACAGCAACACCCTTCTCATAGGACCCAACTGCCCCGGCCTTATCACTCCGGGACAGTGTAAAATGGGTATTATGCCCGGGTATATCCACAAGCCCGGCAAGATCGGGGTGGTCTCGCGCAGCGGCACCCTGACCTACGAGGCGGTAAAGCAGCTCACCGATGTGGGTCTGGGGCAGTCCACCTGCGTAGGTATCGGAGGCGATCCCATCATCGGCATGAAGTTTATTGATGTGCTGGAAAAATTCAATGAAGATCCCGATACCGAAGGGGTGCTGATGATCGGCGAAATCGGCGGCAGTGCCGAAGAGGAAGCCGCTGCATGGGTCAAGGAGAATATGCGCAAGCCCGTAGCTGCGTTCATCGCTGGGCAGACCGCGCCTCCGGGAAAACGCATGGGGCATGCCGGCGCTATCATCAGCGGTGGCAAAGGGCGCGCCGAAGATAAGATCGCAGCCCTGAATGCCGGGGGTATCGTGGTAGCCACCAGCCCCACTGGGATGGGTCAGGCGATGCAAAAGGCATTGTCTAAGGCTTGATAAGCAAGGCACATATATAG
>JAIVHC010000282.1 GCA_020201305.1 Geobacteraceae bacterium | reverse complement strand
GCACGGGGGCACATTATTGCTCTGGACGACTTCGAGTACAGCGAAGAGCTGCGCCCGCTGGTGGAGATTGCGCAGATTATTAAAATAGATGTTATGGAACTCGGGCAGCAAAAGTCGGCGGAACTCGCCGAGGAGCTGCAGGCCATCAACCCGGAGCTCAAATTTCTGGCGGAAAAGGTCGAAACCAGAGAGGAGTTTGATTTCTTTCTGGCACAGGGGTTCGACTACTTCCAGGGGTATTTTTTCAGCAGACCCAAAATTATTACCGGCAAGAAGCTTCCCCCTGCGCGCCTGACCATGTTGCAACTTGCTGCAGAGCTGCAGAACCCTGATGCGAGTCTTGAGCGTATTGAGGAGATCATCAGTTCGGATGTGTATCTTAGTGTCAAGTTGCTGCGTCAGGTCAACTCGAGTTATTACAGTTTTGTAAGCGAAGTCACATCCATCCGCCAGGCCATTGTGCGTCTGGGGCTGCAGCATGTCCGGGATCTGGCATGTGTTCTGGTGCTTAGCAGTGTAAGCGATAAGGTAGAGGAATTAAGCACCATGGCTTTAATCCGGGGCAAGATGTGCGAGATTATTTCGGAGAAATTGGACCTGGAGGATCAAACCAGTTTTTTTATGGTGGGGATGTTTTCCATGCTCGACAGCATTCTGGAAACCCCCATGGAAGAGATCGTAGCTCAACTCCCGCTGGCACAGGAAATCAACAATGCCCTGCTGGGTGGAGAGGGTAAATACGCGGATATTCTGCGTGTGGCGCGCGAGCATAAACTCGACACCGGGGATATATGCCCGCAGCTTGGCCTGCAACTTGATACAGTGGTGGAAGTTTACTGGGATGCGGTAAATTGGACCGATCAACTTAAAAGCAGCATATCCTGATGGTGTTACACAAAGGCCCCCTCTCTACTCAAAATAGGTATACCCGTTGAGGGCTGTTCTGAAGAGGCGCAGGAAGTCCTGACGCTCGCGCAGGGTGATCCGGGCGTTTTTTACCCCGGCTTCGGCGCTGGCACGCATTTTTTCGAACAACTCATCGGGCTTGTACTGCACATAGCTTAAAACATCCGCAACACTGTCACCGCTTATCTCTTTGAGGATATCGAAGCTGCCATCCTTGTGCAGACGCACACTGACGATGTGGGTATCGCCGAAGAGGTTGTGGATATCCCCAAGGGTTTCCTGATACGCTCCTATGAGGAAGGTGCCAAGATAGTAGTCTTCCCCGTCACGCATAGGATGCACCGGCAGGGTGGGCTGTTCCCCTCCAGCGAGGATAAAGGCGTCGATCTTGCCGTCACAGTCGCAGGTGAGATCGGAGAGGATGGCGCTGCGCTCGGGTTGCTCATCGAGACGCTGCAGCGGCACTATGGGGAATTTCTGTCCGATGGCCCAGGTATCAGGCAGGGACTGAAATACACTCAGATTAGCGTAGTAGATATCCGCGAGACTCTCGCGCAGACATTCGAGAGCATCCGCTTCCAGACCTGATTCGTTTCCTTCCTGCTCCACAAAGTTGGCGATGGCGAGAAAGAGTTCCTCGCCCTGGGCACGCTGTTTCAGGGTGATCTCGCCGCTTTGAAAGGCGTTGCGCAGTTCATCGCGCAGTTCCAGGGCGCGCGCATACATAAATGAACCGATGTGGGAGTTGTCCCGGCTTTCCTGCGCTACGCCCTTGAGGCGGCTGAGCACTGCGGGGATGGATTCATCGGCCTCGGTATTCATGGCCTCGGCAATGCTCATGGGGCGGAACTGGAGCACATCAATTACATTGAAAATAAGCATGCTCGCGTGCGCCACCGTGGCACGCCCTGATTCGGAAACAATATGCGGATGGCTCACCTTTTCCTTATTGAACACCTGCTGCATGGTAGTAACCACCGTATGGCAGTAGTCCTCCATGCTGTAATCGCGCGAGTGTTCCATGCCACTGCACATACCGCTGTAGTCCACGGCCAGACCGCCCCCGACATCGATATATCCCATGGGGGCACCCGCCCGAACCAGACTGACGTAATAGCGACACGCCTCATTTACCCCGGCGCAGATATCTTCGAGACACGGAATCTGTGACCCCAGATGACAGTGGAGCATCTCGAGGCAATCGAGCATACGCGCACGCTTGAGGGTTTCCACCATCTGCACCAGCTGCACACTACTGAGGCCGAAGCTGCTGCGATCGCCACTGGTTTCGGTCCAC
>JAIVHC010000281.1 GCA_020201305.1 Geobacteraceae bacterium | reverse complement strand
TCCAGCGCCGCGCGGGAATACCGGCACATTTTCTACATTTGCGAGTTTCATAATCAGGCTGATCTGTTCGGTATCCGCAGGGAAGACCACCACATCGGGGAGAAAGCTCTGCTGAGTGGCATCGTAGGAATAGCACAGCATGTCTGTCGGGTGGGTGGTGATGTTCTCCTGGCCCACGATCTCTTCCAGGGTGCGGACGACGCGCTCTTCAAGCATGGTAGTATAAATCCTCTGTTTATATTTTTCTGAAAGCGAAAGCTATTAATACGTGGACGCGTATTCTACACCCTTTCCAACACGGATGGAACCCTTAAATATGACTGTATGACTCATGTTTGATGACGGTGTATCTCTATCTGTACATTGACACACCTGCATGAGCCCTCTAAAATCGGCTTGCAATTAAAATGGCGTTGCAAAAAGTTCGCCCTACGGTGTTACGGCGCTTTTTCGGGACCTCGTCATACCTGATGTATGCCTTCGCCCCCGAAAAACCACCAGGCCTTGTAGGGCAAAAATTTTGCTTAGCCATTTTCTGTTTTTTCCACAAGTGCACTAATTGAAATTGATAAAACTTTTATACAGAATTGATACCTTCCATGGCCCAGCGCAAATCCCGTACCATCTATACATGTTCCCAGTGTGGCTATCAGAGCCCGAAATGGCTCGGGCGCTGCCCTGACTGCCAGCAATGGAATACCCTGCAGGAGGAGGTGCGTCAGGAAGAGAAGGGTAGCGGCACAAAGACCACCACCAGCACCGGAGCCGCACCGGTGAAGATCGGTGCCATTGCCGCCGGGGATGAGCGTCGCCACCAGATTGGCATTGCTGAACTCGATCGTGTCCTCGGTGGTGGGATTGTACCGGGGGCATTCACCCTTATCGGCGGCGATCCCGGCATTGGCAAGTCAACCCTGTTGCTGCAGGCCGTGGGGCATATGGCACAGCGCCAGCGCGTTCTGTATGTCACGGCGGAGGAATCAACCCTGCAGATCAAGCTGCGCGCCGAACGCCTGGGAGTCGATGCCGAGGAGCTTTACCTGCTCGCGGAAAACTCCCTGGAACAGATCTTCGCCCATACCGACGAACTCAAACCGCACCTGCTTGTTATCGATTCCATTCAGACCATTTTTACCGCCGCCCTTGAATCTGCCCCCGGGAGCGTAAGCCAGGTGCGCGAATGCTCCGGACAGTTGATGCAGTGGGCCAAAGGGGGCGGAGTGCCCACCTTTATTGTGGGACATGTCACCAAGGACGGGAGTATTGCAGGGCCGCGCGTGTTGGAGCACATGGTGGATACGGTGCTCTACTTTGAAGGGGACGCGAGTCACCCGTATCGCATCCTGCGTGCGGTGAAAAATCGCTTCGGCTCCACCAACGAGATCGGGGTGTTTGAGATGGCCGATACCGGTCTGCGTGAGGTTGCTAATCCGTCGGAAATCTTCCTCGCCGAGCGTTCCGAGGACGCCGCCGGAAGCGTGGTGATCCCGGCGATGGAGGGGAGCCGCCCGATTCTGGTTGAATTGCAGGCGCTGGTGGCAAGTGCCCCCTACGGCACCGCGCGGCGTACCTCCATAGGTACGGATCACAACCGGGTTTCGTTGCTGGTGGCGATTCTGGAAAAAAAGGTCGGGTTGTCGCTCCTGAGCCATGATATCTTTGTCAATGTTGCCGGAGGAGCAAGGATCGATGAACCGGCGGCGGATCTTGCGATTATGGCGGCGCTTGCTTCGAGTCATATGAACAAGTGTATCTCGGCGCGCACGGTAGTGTTTGGCGAAGCAGGGCTGGCTGGGGAGATCCGTGCGGTTTCGCGCCCGGAGCTGCGCGTGCAGGAGGCTGCGCGCCTCGGCTTCGAACGCTGTCTCCTCCCGGCGGGGAACTGCAAAAATATTGACGCTCCTACAGGGCTGAAACTTGTCGGCATCCGTTCAGTACAGGAAGCGCTCGAGCATCTGTTTGACTGATAAACACTGTCCCCTTCAAGGAGCACATTCATGACATTCCGTATCCGCAAAGGCTTTCTGCTCCCCCTTGGGCTGCTGAGCATAGAAACCCTCGCCCTTCTGATAACCTGCTTTGTATTCAATGAGCCCGTAGCAAAGCGGATTATTGTGGGAGTTCTGATTCTACCGGTGGTGGTTCTGTTCCTCGAGTGTGTGTTCCGGCGCACCATCATCGACGATGAACAGGTATGTACGCGTAAGCTCCTGCGA
>JAIVHC010000280.1 GCA_020201305.1 Geobacteraceae bacterium | reverse complement strand
AGGATCAGCTTGAGGATGCAATAGACCAGCTCGGGGCCGAACTCGGGATGTTTGTGAGTACGCGCCAGGCCGATGGAGAGTACCGGATCCTCGCGGCTTCCGATATGGCGTGGTCCACGGTGCTGGGTGCGGCGCGCTATGAACGTGCGCGCACCCGGCTCATGCAGCAGGGCTATATCCCCCTGCAGATGGAAGAGAACATCCTGGTGCAGGTAATGGATACAGGCAGTATGCGAGTGCTGGAAGATTCCGCCTGTAATAGAGAGGTCACCCCCTTTCTGCCTGAGGGACATCCCCCCATCAGAAACCTACTTCTGGTTCCTATCAGGGGGGCAGATGGTGTTCTGGGGCTTCTGGTTCTTGCGAACCGGGGACGCGGGTTCGAAACCAATGAACAGATTATCGCCAGGGCATATGCCGATGCGGCGGCGCTGCTGATGTATTCCGATCTGCGCGAGGTAGAGCGTTTGAGTGCCCTCGAAACCGCGCGTGTCAAAGAGGAGCTGTTCCGCAATTTGAACCACGAACTGCGTACCCCCCTTAATACCATCAACGGTATGGGGAGAAAACTCGCTGAAACCAGCCTTGACGCCACACAGGAACACGCCCTGAAACAGATAACGAAAGCGACACAGCGCTTGACCCACCTTGTGGAGCAGGTGTTTCTTCTTGCCGGGCTCGACACCGGGGAAAAGGTGAATATTGATACAGCGCCATTTCGCCCCCCCGCTCTGCTCACCAGCATAGCGGCAGAATTTGACGCCAGGGCGAAGGAGAGAGGGATTGAACTGAGCTGTAGTTGGGATGAGGATTTACCCCCGCGTTTTAACGGCGACAGCGACAAAATTGCCCTTATACTGCAACAGTTGGTGGGGAATGCGATCAAATTCAGTCGCGATGCTGAAGTGCGCCTGACGCTGGAAGATATAACCAACGCGCCCGGATTGGGACACGCTGGGACGGATGTGCATACCCTCCGTTTTGCGGTCACGGATCATGGCATTGGGATTGCTGCGCCGCAGCATGAGCTCATTTTTGAACCCTTTTATCAGTGCGATACTTCGCGCTCGCGTGAATATGAAGGTGCGGGGCTGGGGTTGAGTGTAGCACGTAAACTGGCCCGGATACTCGGAAGTGAGATAAAACTCGAAAGTGAAGTAGGCGCTGGGAGTACCTTTTATTTTGATCTTGATTTGACTCCAGGGAGATCAGAACAAAATGGTGGCATGCGCACCGCAGATGCTCCGTCTGTTGCTGAGGGCAGAGGACCTGAGGAGCAACTCGAAGAGGGGGATGAAGCGCAACTGCTGGAACTCTTGCGCTCCCTGGAAGAACCCCTCCTCCATTCGCGCCCACGCCCCTGCAATGCGATCAGCGCAAAGCTCAGAGCAAAAAGCTGGCCAGCATGGCTCGAACCCGAAGTGGACAAGGTGATAAGTTTCATGGATAAGTACAGATATCCGGAGGCGCTCGACCATCTCCACCGGCTGCAGATTCAGGTGGAGGAATATCTGGAAACGGATGCCTGAAAACAAGGGAGTAGAGGGAAGGAAAGCGCGCATATTTCGTGAAATGCGCGTATTCCTAGGGTTGATAACAAGCGTAACTGTTTAGTAAGCAGTGGTCTGGCAATTCAGGGGGATCTACACATATGTGGAAAAGGAAAAAGGTGGAAACAAGCTTCAGGGAGCAGGAGGCTACACAGCCACACGAGAGTGAAGAAGTAAATGTCATCCCCGTGGAGGATAATGATGTGGATGTCCTGAAGGAAAAGAAACAGCTTTTACTTGTAGATGATAACGATTTCAATATCGATACCCTGGTGGCAGCCCTGGGGGATGACTACGATCTGCGTGTTGCCCTTGACGGCCAGACCGCACTGGATTTGATTGAGCAGAGCGAGAAGCTTCCCGATCTGATCCTTCTGGATATCATGATGCCGCGCCTGGATGGCTACGAGGTATGCCGGCGCCTGAAGTCGAGTGAACGCACCAGCGGCATCAAGATTCTCTTTCTCACCGCCATGGATGACGATGAGGATCAGGAAAAGGGTCTGCGCCTCGGTGCCGATGACTACATTGTCAAACCCTTCAGCCCCTCCATAATACGTGCGCGCGTGCATACCCATCTGAAACTCAAGGAATACCGCGATCACCTGCAGGAGAAAGTGGAGCGGAAAACCGAACAGCTGCGCCATGCCCAGGAGGCGATTATTGCGAGTATGGCGG
>JAIVHC010000108.1 GCA_020201305.1 Geobacteraceae bacterium | reverse complement strand
TCGCCCTCCTGCGTGAAGGACATTCAGCAGCACTTCTAGTTGCTGTAGCCACCATCGGCAATACCCTGGGTTCGGTAGTAAACTGGTGGATGGGGATATATATCCTTCACTTTCGCCACCGACGCTGGTTCTATTTCAACGACAACCAGATTGAACGCGCGCAACACTGGTTCCGCCGCTACGGCTTCTGGAGCCTGCTGTTCGCGTGGCTCCCGGTGGGGGGAGACGCCCTCACTCTGATTGGTGGAATCATGCGCGTCCCTATGTGGATATTCCTCCCCCTGGTCGCCCTGGGCAAGGGGCTGCGTTATATAGCGGTGGTGTATTTTAATGCGTGGTGGTAGGGGGGAAGGGAAAGACGTTGCATGCAACGTCTCTTCGGTCGTGACATCAACAAACCTACGAATATCGATCTGTCGGTGGTAAATGATGATACGAATAATCAGTTATAAAATATGGTGACTGGTGGTTAGTTTAACGCCGATATTTGCAATTGCAAGGGGCACGGCATGCCGTGCCCCTACGTGTAAATATTCGGTTTTTTTAAGGTTATTTGTTACTGCAGGGGAATACTCAGCAGGTAACTTGCTTCGCTGCCACCCAGGAGGCTGCCCACATCAGTGGCGAGCATGTATGCCTGACCGTTGGCAACACTGATGCCCTGGAGAGGGCGTTCGAGTTTATCCCCTACAGAGCCTTTCATTACCATGCCGTTGCGGTATTTGAACACCGCGAGCCAGCTGCTGTCGATGGCGGACGCCACCCCTACACTGCGCATGATGTTTCCATCCGCTGCCGGAGCCACGATCTCGCGTGTTCCGTCGCCATCGATATCCGCAGCTACAGGCGCTACCTCAATGCTGGCGTTGTTGATCATGGGGTTCTGCGCATCGGGATCCACATCGTAGGTTACCGTTGCTACTGAACCGCCGATCTCACTGCTTGACTTGTAGATCTGCTCAGTGCCCTGGAAGATGTACAGGCGCCGCTTGCGCACATATACAGACTCCACCTTGCCATCCCCGGTTACATCGGTGAGTAACGCGCCATAAATCTGGAATGAGCGCGGCAACAACACTGGAGGCTCAGAGGTTTCAAACCCGCCATTGCGCAGGGTCAACTCATTTACACGGCTGCCATAGAAATACTCGCGCTCAAACTCCTGCCCCAGCAGCAGCTCCGAACGCATATCCCCGTCAAGATCAAAACCCGCAGTCATGCGGTTATACCCGTTAATCACGGGCTTTAAGGTAGCGCCTTCGAGTTTGAGTAGATCGGTATTGATGCGTTCATACGACCACACCGTTACTGCGAGATACGCTTCCCCCGCTGTGGGCTGATACCAGCTCAGGGACAGAATCTGCCCCATGGTGGTGCTGTCGCCGGTGGCTACTGATCTAAGCTCATCACCTACACTGAAAACCTCGATGGAACTGCCATCTGTAGTAGCGAGGAGCAACTCTCCGTTGACCTTTTCAAAATCGGCCATCACGGTTTTTTTCTTGAACTGGCCTACTTTATTAAAGCGGGGGAAATCCATATTGAAGATGTCGGAACCGGATGCCGCTGTTGTTGCCCGCGCGGGAGCCGCTTCATACCGTACAGCGCCCTTGTTACCCACCTGCTGTGCCGCTTTACTCACTGCCGCGCCACCGGCACCAGCCGCCACGGCGCCGGAGACACCTTTAACTGCCGGAGCCGTAATCTTGTTGGTGGGGATGCTCCGGGACGCTGTTGCGGGTTGCTCGGGCGCATAGGAGCGAATCAGGGTTCCTTCGCTGTCGCGCACCACAAGGCCGTTAGGGGTCACGGTAAAAAACAGATCCGCCAGGGCAGCACTCATACTTTCCTGCCATTCGAGCTGGGGCAGGGCGCGGCGCAACTCGGCATACATCCCTTCATGCGCACCGGTTTCATCCCGGAAGATAGCGCTCAGATTGCTGAAGCGCTCCAGCTTTGTCCCCGCCTCGATGGTGGCAGAGTCTTCCACTTCGAGCAGCTTTGCGTAGGAATATCCTGTCTTAACCTGGGTAACCTGGAGCACCGCGAGGGTTTTATCCAGGGTGCCGATAACCTTCTTCGTCACCGGATGGACGATCTGCTCGCCCTCTTCCACTACTGCAAGCAAATCACCCACGACAACGCCGTTGGAACCGTCGAGGTCGACAATATATTCATCACTCCCCGTTGGCATAACTACCACGCCGGAGGCGGGAGCAAAATCGTCCTCGACCTTTTTACTGCAAGCAAATCACCCACGACAACGCCGTTGGAACCGTCGAGGTCGACAATATATTCATCACTCCCCGTTGGCATAACTACCACGCCGGAGGCGGGAGCAAAATCGTCCTCGACCTTTTCGACTACACCGGCGAATGCGGATACACTCAGGAGTACTGTTGCGAGGAGCACACTTACCGTGAAACTGAAGTTCTTCAATGAAACCCTCCATATGCTAAAATTCAACATCCAATATAAATCTTTCCCGAATTATAGCGCGTTCGGCCGGCGCTGCCCACACCCAAACTGAAAACCAACAAAAAAAGCCGGGCTCTGCGGCCCGGCTTTTTTTGTTGGTTCAGGTGGAGCTTGGATTAGAACTTGTAACGGATGCGGCTGTTGATGATCTGTACTGCCACATTACACACATTGCATATCAAAACCTTGCACAAGCCTGACTTTTACGTGTAAATATCTGGAACCATGCATTTTTATTTTTTTCATTTCAATGTCAAGGGTATTATTACAAGACCCTCAAGGCAACCTGGCTGTGGTTTACATGCCACTCCAGAACGTAAAAGCCACACTTGGTTTGGTTTAAAAATAAACTATGTTCTATTTACTTGCAGTAGCCAAACATTGTCAAGATAAAATATTACATTAATACCTATATTCGGGCATTTAGCCACACTAGTAGCGCAATATACCACATAACACAGTTTTATTTTACTTTATGAGCGTGCGAATAATTAACATTTATGGGTGCAGGCCTGCGTGTTGGACATTGGGCGTGGCGGATCCATGTGCATGTTGCTGTGCGAAGCAGGGGCGCACAGCCGTGCGCCCCTACAGGTGGATAGCTCTGGATTGGTGGGATTATTGAAAAATAGGGTGGTGTGCGCACAAAAAAGGCCCCACCCCCTTTTGCAGGGGTGGTGTCAGTGTCCTGGCTGACAGAGTTCGGTCAGCACTCCGCCGCTGCTTTTGGGATGCACAAAGGCGATCTTCGTCCCGTGGGCCCCGTTGCGCGGCTCTTTGTCGATCAGGCGCACCCCCTGCGCTTCCATCTCTTGCAGCGCCGCTACGAGATCATCTACCTCATAGGCAATGTGGTGTACGCCGGGGCCGTTCTTTTGCAGAAACCCCGCTACCGGTGAATCTTCACTGGTGGGCTCGAGGAGTTCGATACGGCTTTCACCGATCTGCAGAAACGCAACCTTTACCTTCTGCTCCGCCACTTCTTCGCAGCCCTCATAATTCATATGCAGGGAATCGCGATAGTAGGGAAGTGCTTCCTCGATGCTCGTAACAGCGACGCCAATGTGGTTGATCTTGGTTAACATAGTGTTAGCTCCTCATTTAGTTTGTGTAGAATTTACCTTTTAAGTGAAA
>JAIVHC010000107.1 GCA_020201305.1 Geobacteraceae bacterium | reverse complement strand
CGTAACCTACCCCGAGAGCCAGCGGTGGCGTAAAGCCCTGCAGAAGGTTGAGTATCTGGTGGTTCAGGACATCCTGGAATCTGAATTAACCGCCATGGCCAACGTGGTGCTACCTGCGGCCTCATTTGCAGAGAAGAGCGGCACCTATATCGCATGTGACAACACCGCGGGTCTCTTGCGACAGGCTCTTAAGCCATGCGGGAATGCCAGAACGGATGTTGAAATTCTCGCTTCACTCTACAGTGCAGCCACTGGAAAAGTGGCCAAGGCTTATCCTGCCCCATTACGCGCTGAACTCAATGATCTCTGTGGTCTGTTCGAGGCTCTGAAAGTAAGCGGAGACAAATATCTCTCCCCCGGAGTCAAAAAGGCCTACAAGCCTGCACCGGCGGGCCTGAGTTTTTCTGAATTCAAAAGCGCTAAACCTGCCTCCGCTAAAGTGCTCGTGGTAGGTAAAATGCATGCTCACACCGGAGTTACATCTACCTATGCCCCCGGCGCTCTTGAGATCGCTCCGCGCGGATATATAGAAATAAACACCGAAGATGCGGCTAAAGCGGGGGTTAAAGACGGAGACAAGCTCACTCTAACGAGTGCTGTTGGTTCATTCAGTGCGCTGGTTCGTGTGAGCACCTACATACCCGCCGGAATACTCTTTGCGCCCTATCACTTTGCTGATATGAACGCCATGCAGGCGATTCCTGCGACACAGCGTAGCGTAGATGTTGAGATAGCCGCCAGCTGATAATCCGAACCGGCTTAGATATTCCTGTAAAATAAATGCCCCGCCTGACCGAGTGTCTGGCGGGGCATTTTGAATTGCAGTCTACCTGTGTAGAGGATGACGGTTGTTTCTTTAAGGCTGTGAAGTCAGTTAGTGTCCAGCGCTGAACCCTAATTCTACCAGCAGACAGCTGCCATCCGCGATGATGTTTATATCCTGCTGGCGGCACAGGTTGATGGCCTCAGCTTCTTCAGCTCCGGGCTGCATCCAGATGTGCTTAATCCCTTTTTCAATCGCCTGTTTTACTACTTCAAGGGTCACCTGCGGCGGGGTTATGACGGAGAGAGCCTCCACCTCCGAAGGCAGTTCGGCTACGCTTGCCACGCAGGCAATCCCCTCTATTGCATCGGCACCCGGATTAACCGGAATTACAGCATAACCGTGCTCCATATAGCAGCGCAGGACCTTGTTCCCGTATTTATGTCTTTGTGTAGAAGCTCCGGCGACGGCGAATGTATCCGCCTGCAGAAAGCGGGCAATGCGGTCTCGCTGTTTCATGGTTTCCTCCCTTAAGATCAGATATCCACGCGTGGTGCCCTGTCGGCGATGGCCTGGCGGGCTAGTTCATCGCAGCGTTCATTTTCCGGATGGCCGGTATGACCACGTACCCAGTGCCATTCAATATTATGTTTGTGCGCCAGTTTGTCAAGGCGTAGCCACAGATCCTTGTTGAGTACATCCTTTTTCTGGGAGTTCTTCCAGTTCTTCTTTTTCCAGGCGTGAATCCATTTGGTCATTCCGTTAAGAAGGTACTGTGAGTCGGTAGTGAGTACCACGTGGCACGGATATTTAAGCGATTCCAGCCCTGCAATGGCTCCGAGCATCTCCATACGGTTGTTGGTGGTTAGGGGGGAGTAGCCACTAATCTCCTTGATGTGCTCGCCACAGCGCAATAAGGTCCCGAAGCCACCGGGGCCCGGATTACCGCTGCATGCGCCATCGCTGAAAATTTCTACGCTTTTTTCAAACACGTTCTTGGGCACTAATTCGTCCTTCTGGCGATGGGTAAATTTCCGGGTGGGATATCAACACCAAACCGGGAGTTAAAGCTGTTATCGCTGCGCTCGGAGGGCAAGGGTTTGCGCATATATGTCGCGTACATTGGCGGAAAAATGTTCCACGGAAAAATCACGTGCGAATTCCCGCGCATTTTCTCCCAGTTTGTCACGCTTTGTATCATTCTCCAACAGTTCCACAACACGAGCACTCCAATACTCAATACGCTGCGCAGTCTTGTAACCATTTACCCCGTCTTTAACCACATCGTCGATTCCACTTGAGCGGACTGCAACAACGGGCAGGCCTGCAGACATCGCCTCAAGAATAACCATCCCTTGGGTTTCCGAGCGTGACGTGAACACAAACAGATCCGCGAGCTGATACCAGTTGATTATCTCGTCCGGGGGCACAGCTCCGACCAGGGTAACAACGGTATCCAGATCCAAAGAATGGATGCGATCCTGGAGACGCTGGCGT
>JAIVHC010000279.1 GCA_020201305.1 Geobacteraceae bacterium | reverse complement strand
AGGTTTGGGTTAGAAGGTGGGAGAGAGGAGACTCTTTTTCCCAATTTTCAAAAGTCATCCATAAGGCGTTGCCGTAAGTGGCTGGCTTTCTGCCCTTGAAAAAAACAACTCCTGCGCATAGTATGCGCAGGATTAGAATACTGAATTTAATCCGGGGGACACATTGACACAGGATCGCAATATTGCACTGGTTACGGGTGCAAGTAAGGGGATAGGCGCGGCGATTGCGTTGGAGTTGGCCGGCGCCGGATTTGATATCTGGCTCAATTACCGTGCGGATGATGCCGCAGCCCGCGCTGTGGCGCAGCAAGTGGAAGGGCACGGCGTCGCATGTACCTTGCTGCCGTTTGACGTTGCTGACCACGATGCAGTGGAAGAGGCGCTGGCGCCGTTGCTGGAGCAATCGACTCCCGCAGTGCTGGTCAACAATGCGGGTTACGCGCGCGACGGGGTTATGGCACTTATGAGTCAGGCGGACTGGGAGAATGTACTCGCGGTGCATCTGAACGGGTTTTTTAACGTCACCCGTCCGGTGGTAGCGCGGATGCTTAAGAAGCGGCGCGGACGCATTGTCAACATTGTTTCGACCTCCGGCGAGACCGGGATGGCGGGGCAGACCAACTATTCGGCGGCTAAAGCGGGTCTCATCGGCGCGACGCGCTCCCTCGCGGTGGAGGTGGGGCGGCGTAATGTCCTGGTTAATGCAGTGTCGCCGGGTTTTATCGCTCCCGAGATGACCGCCGATCTGCCCCGGGAACACATCCTGCCGCGCATTCCGCTGGGGCGCGTGGGGAAGCCGGAAGAGGTGGCGGCGATGGTATGTTTCCTGTGTTCGGAACGTGCAAGTTACATAACCGGACAGGTGTTTGCGGTCAATGGTGGTGCACATGTGTAGTACATTTTAGCCGGGAGGATCAGACAGGTGCACAGGGTAGCTATAACCGGAGTGGGAATCGTTTCATGTCTGGGCAGAGAACTGGATACGGTTGCGGATGCGCTGAGTCAAGGCAGATCGGGCATCGTTGTCGATCCGCAGCGGGTGGAATTGGGGTTTCGCAGTCCTCTTACCGGAGCGATTGAAGGTGGATTGACGGCCGGATTATCGCGCAAACAGCGCAAAACCATGCCCGAGTTCGCCATATGGGCGTATGCTTCTGCTGTCGATGCATTGGCGCATGCCGGGCTGGATGAGGCGCAGATTCAGAATGAATACACTGGCCTTGTATACGGGTGTGATTCGAGCTGCATTGCGGCAATAGAGCAGGTGGAAAGCCTGCGCAAGCATGGGGAAACCAAGGCTATCGGAAGCGGGCAGGTGTTTCGCTCCATGACCTCCTCGGTCACTATGAACCTCAACACCCTGTTTAAAACCAAAGGCGCATGCTGGACTTTGAGTTCTGCGTGTTCCAGTGGCGGACACGCGGTAGGGCAGGCCGCCGATCTGATCCGCTTCGGACGTCAGGAACGAATCATCTGCGGGGGTGCACAGGAGATTAGCTGGGAGTCCATGTGCAGCTTTGACGGTCTCGGAGCGTTTTCCACCCGGGTGGATGATCCCGCCGGGGCGTGTCGCCCCTTTGACGCCACACGCGACGGTCTTGTTCCCAGTGGTGGGGCGGCGAGCATTGTGCTGGAGCGTTACGATCTGGCACAGGAGCGCGGAGCCACCATCCTGGGCGAAGTACGCGGGTACGGATTTTCCTCTGACGGCGCCCAGCTTTCTGTTCCTACCGAAGAGGGGCTGGGACGTGCGATGCGTGCTGCATTAGCGCAGGGCGGCATAGCAGCGAAAGAGATTGACTATGTATGTGCGCATGCTACCTCTACTCTTGCGGGAGATGTGGCGGAGGCGCTCAATATCAAACGCATGTTCGGGGGTTCAAAACCTCCGGTTTCATCTTTAAAATCCATGACCGGACACGAACTGTGGATGTCGGGGGCGTCCCAGGTGGTGTATGCTACCATTATGGCGCAGTACGGCTTCATCGCACCCAACATCAACTTCAGGTGTGCATGCGAAGCTGCCCAGGGGTTGAATATTGTGCGCGAGACCATCCCGCATGCGCCCACAAAGGTACTGTGCAACTCGGCCGGTTTTGGCGGTACCAATTCATCCCTTGTTCTGTCTTACCCTTGAGTCTAAATGCAAAAATCATCCCCACACCCTGACTCTGCAGCCTGTGACAGCATTGTCATCGGTTCCGGCATTTCCGGACTGAGCTGCGCCCTGTTGCTGGCACGCCAGGGGAAAAAGGTTGTAGTGCTGGAAC
>JAIVHC010000278.1 GCA_020201305.1 Geobacteraceae bacterium | reverse complement strand
ACATGCTTGTATTTCTTGCGCTATTTCTTTCCATCTACACCGCCATGCACGCCCTGGTGTTCTGGGGGATGCACCCGCTCCTGAAAGGGCATCGCGCCCTCCCGACTCTGACCTGGGTGTGGATGGCGCTGATGCTTGCTGTGCCGCTGCTGGTGCGGGCGCTGGAAAAGGGCGGCTACGATCTCGCGGCCCGCGCCCTGGCGTGGGTGGGTTTCAGTTGGATGGGATTTTTATTCCTGGCGTTCAGTGTGTTTGCCCTTGTCGGGGTATGGCACGTGCTGTCCCTGGGGCTGAGCCATCTGGGCGCACCAAATTTGAGTGTTCGGGGCCCTGTTTGCTCTCTGTTAGTTGCGCTGATGGTTCTGGGTGTAGGGATATACGGCATGTATGAGGCCACGGATTTGCGCGTCGAGCGGGTTACTTTGCAGAGCGATAAGCTGCCGGAAGGAATAGAGCGGGTGCGCATTGCGCATATCAGCGATCTGCACCTGGGGCTGATTCACCGCGAAGAAGCGCTTGCGCCGGTGATTTCGCGCATTCTTGAGCTGCAACCGGATATCCTGATCGCCAGTGGTGACATTGTGGATGCGCAGATCGACCATATTGAGTCGTTAAGCGCTTTGTGGCAGCGGGTCAATCCGCCTTTGGGTAAATACGCGGTGATGGGCAATCACGAATTTTACGCGGGCAAGGAGCAGGCATTGAGATTCCTGCATAGCAGCGGTTTTACGGTTGTGCGTAACCGCGGCATTGATGTAGATGGGATTCTGCGCGTGGTGGGAATCGATGACCCGGCGCGCGACAAGGCAGGACAACAGCAGCGCGAACTGGAGGTATTGCAACAGAACCACGGTGAGATGTTTACCCTGTTGATTAAACACCGCCCGAGTTTCACTCCCCAGAGCGCCGCTCTCTTCGATCTCCAGCTCTCCGGCCACGCACATCGCGGGCAGATAATCCCCTTCAACGTCCTCACCGCCCTCGAGTATCCGCATCAGGATGGATTATACCCCCTCCCCAGCGGGGCGCATCTCTACACCAGCCGCGGCACCGGCACCTGGGGCCCACCCATGCGGGTACTATCTCCGCCGGAGATTGCCCTGATTGAGGTTGTTGCGGTGCAGTGATCTTGTCCCGTGTAGACTCTAGTATGGCCGAAGGTTAATTGTATCGATATATGCAGACGCTGTTGCAACCCCGGTTACTCAAAGCGTGAAGCCCGTCAGGGGAATTGGTAGCTCGCGGCATTGGCTCTGACCATTTTAAAATCTATCGGCGCCTGCTAAAAAGGCCTGGATTGTCCCTGATGAATGCATGAATCCACCGTTCAAGAAATGATTTGTTCCTCGCAGTTTTAATATAGCCGTACCCAAGTATCGCAATTACCCCCGCTCCCAGGGTATCAACAATCAGATCCCACATTGTATCTGTTAAGCCAGAGGCATCGCCGAGCATCTCCTTTTGCATATTCATACCCCCAAAACTATCCATGCCAAATTCGAATATTTCCCAAAGAGCTCCTATACCTACAGCAAACAGAAAGGCAAAAAAAGCGACAAAACCCGGTTTCAAGTGAACACCGATATCTTCTGTTTCGTTTAATACATGAACCAATAAAAAGCCAATAATGCCGAGCAGAATTCCGGATCCAGTGTGAAGGGCGATGTCCCACCACCAGTAACGCGTGTAGTAGCCATGGATTTCGCCAAGAAACAGCGATGCAAAGACGAAGGCAATCGAAATAAGAACAAATTCAGGCGGGATAAAAACGCGAAACCGTTTTTCCAGAAACAAAGGAGCGAATGTTATTAAAATTATTCCACTTGTGATGGCAGCATTAAACCACTGCCCAGACCATACTTCAGCTATGAACCCGACAATTAAAATTGCCTGGAGAACAAAGGTGAGGCGTCTGTGTATTTTATACTCTCCCATCTATACCACCATTGAAAAATGCTGTTTTTGCTCTCCTGATGTTACCTTCTCAGGTAAGTTTACAGGTGTTTGAACTACCCATGCACTGCCGGAAGATAGCATGATTTATCGGTTCGACAAAAAAAATAAAAGACCGTAATTTCAAAGAAATTACGGTCTTTTATATGACTGGTGGAGGTGGCGGGAATCGAACCCGCGTCCGAAAATCTTTCACGTAAGGCGTCTACATGTGTAGTCCGGTGATTTAAGTTTAACCGTTTACCGCTCCCACGGACAGGATCTTGTAAACGGCGATTCCGCTAAGGTTTCGCTGTTATACTGCGGAAAGAAGCATACCAGCTAGTCTGCTAAA
>JAIVHC010000277.1 GCA_020201305.1 Geobacteraceae bacterium | reverse complement strand
GGGCATGCGGTGGGACAGGCGGCGGATCTGATCCGTCTCGGGCGCCAGGAGCGCGTTATCTGTGGCGGAGCCCAGGAGCTGAATTGGGAGTCCATGTGCAGTTTTGATGCCTTGGGGGCGTTTTCCACCCGGGTGGATGCTCCGCCGCGGGCATGCCGTCCTTTTGATGCCGAGCGCGATGGCCTTGTCCCCGGCGGTGGGGCGGCGAGCATTGTCCTCGAACGCTACGATCTGGCGCAAGAGCGGGGTGCCACTATCCTGGGTGAAGTGGTGGGGTACGGATTCTCCTCGGACGGGGCTCAGCTTTCGGTGCCCACCGAAGAGGGGCTGGGGCGTGCCATGAGCGCAGCGCTGGATCAGAGCGGCATGGGCGCAGCAGAGATCGATTATATATGTGCACATGCCACCTCCACCCCTGCGGGTGATGATGCGGAGGCGCTTAATATCAAGCGCGTCTTCGGCGCTGCAACGCCTCCGGTTTCATCCCTGAAATCCATGACCGGTCACGAGCTGTGGATGTCGGGGGCATCCCAGGTGGTGTATGCCACCATCATGGCGCAGTATGGCTTTATAGCTCCCAATATCAACTTCAGCCGCGCGAGTGATGCTGCTGCGGGGTTGAATATTGTGCGTGAGACCATCCTGCATGCGCCTACAAGGGTACTGTGTAATTCCGCCGGCTTCGGGGGAACCAACTCCTCTCTGGTTCTGGCATATTCCTGAGGCGTATGCAGAGATCCTCACCAGCTTCTGATTGTGCCGCCTGCGACTGCATCGTAATCGGCTCGGGTATCTCGGGACTGAGCTGTGCCCTGCTGCTGGCACGCCAGGGCAAAAAGGTTGTAGTGCTGGAACAGCACTCGCGCCCCGCGCCCGTGATACGTGGCTTCAGGCGTAAGGGGATCTACTTTGACAGCGGCTTCCACTACGTGGGCGGTCTGGGGCAGGGTGGCCCCATGTTGCCGTTGCTGCGCCATCTGGGATTGGCCCCGAAGCTCGAACTTATTGAATTCAACCAGCAGGGTTTTGATTGCCTGCACAGTTGCACGAGCGGGGAGCGCGTGCATCTGCCCGTGGGTTTTGCTAACATCCGGGCGGAACTGAGCGCACGCTTTCCGGCGGCGGCTCCTCTGATTCATGCGCATATTGATACAATAGAAGCCAACTGGAGTGCGGTGCCGTATCTGGATCTGGATCTGAGTCTGGAAGATGTAGCGAGTCCGTCGGTGCATGGCACCACTTTGGCCGAGGCCCTTGCTCCTTTCGCGGCGTGGCCCGAACTGCAGGGGTTGCTCTCCATGCATACCCTCCTGTACGGCATCGACCCCGGGGAGGCCCTCGTGAGTCTGAATGCGCAGGTAGCGGGGTCGTACTACCACTCGGCGCATGGTATCAAAGGCGGGGGAGAGGCGCTGGTGCATGCGTATACCGCGCTCCTTGCCGCGGCCGGGGTTGAGGTGCGCTGCCAGGCCGAGGTGAAGCAGATCCTGGTGCAGGATGGCGCGGTGTACGGGGTCGAATTGAGCGATGCGACGCAGATACAGGCCCCTGAAGTGGTTGCGAGTGTGAATCCGGCGCTGCTTCCGGCCATGCTGCCCGAAGGGGCGGTGCGCCCGGCATATCTGAAGCGCCTGCGCAATCTGCGCCAGACCGGGTCGGCATATGTACTCTTTGGTGCGTGCTCCAAACCGGCTGCAGTGCTGCAGGGGTGCAATCTGTTTGCCCAGAGTAAAGCGGGGCTTATGGATCCCGGACAGGATCAACCTCTGGAGCAGCGACCCCTATATCTGACTGCGGCAGGGAGCGATGCTGGCCCCGATGCTCCAGCCTCTGGCATTATCGCTATTGTTCCGGCCCACTATGCCGAGGTTGCCGCGTTCCGGCGCGGAGCTTTTGCGCGTGCGCCCGGATATGCAGAACAGAAGGCGCGCATCAGTGCAGCCATGTGCAAACGCATCCGTACCTGTTGCCCCGAGATTGAAGGACTTGAAGCGCTCGATCTGGCAACGCCACTTACGCTGGAGGATTATTCCATGGCGCCGCATGGGGCGATTTATGGCGTGGGGCGCTTTGCGGTGCAGTACAATCCACAGGCGGCAACGCGGGTGGCGGGGTTGTATCTGAGCGGGCAGGCGATAGCTGCTCCCGGGCTTATGGGTGCGATGGTGAGCGCATATATGACATGCGGGACGATACTCGGGCACGATCTGTTGCGAGGAGAATTGAAACAATGGCGCTAGAACGCGTGGTTATAACCGGAGCGGGGGTGATATCTCCGTTGGGGCACAGTCTG
>JAIVHC010000276.1 GCA_020201305.1 Geobacteraceae bacterium | reverse complement strand
GGCTCGCGGCGCTGCGGGTGAGGGTTTCGCCGCGCTCCAGGTGGTTGCGCATATCGTCGAGCTTGGTGCCGATGTAGTTATTTTCGATGGCGCGTGCGGTGAACCCCAGGGACTGCACCAGGGGGACGCCGCTGCCGTAGCCCATGGAGAACGCGCGCGCAAAACGCGCGAGGGTGGAGCGCAGCAGGATCGAGCCGATGATGGGGAGGCGGAGCTTGAATTTATCCCACTTATATGCGCCGGATTTGGTCTTGCTCCAGCGCTTGAAACCGAAAAACGCCACTGCCATCCCTGCGAGGATATGCGGCCAGTAGGTGACGGAAAAGTCCGACACTGCGAGGATGATGCGCGTGGCGAGGGGGAGTTCGGCACCGAAGCTCGCGAACACCTTTTCAAACGCAGGAATGACGAAGAGGCTCAGGATGGCGATGGCGACCCCGATGGCGATGAGGACGAAGCTGGGATAGCGCAGGGCTGATTTTACCTGCTCGCGCGTCTTTTTTTCAAATTCCAGATATGCGGCCAGCTGCTCAAATGCCTGCTCCAGGTTGCCGCTGCTTTCCCCCACCTGCACCATGCGCGTGATGAGGATGGGGAATGTATCCGGGTACTGCGCCATGGCCTCGGAGAGATCACGCCCCGATTCGAGACCGTCGATCACCCCGGCGAGCACCTCCTTGAGGCGCGGGTTGGTGGAGGAATCGATGAGGCCGGAAAGGGAGCGGATGATGGGCACCCCGGAGCGGGTGAGGGAGTACATCTGGCGGCAGAACAGGATCAGATCGTTGCTGCCCACTTTTTTGCGCGTGAGGCGCTCCCACACGGATTCGCCCTCGCGCGCGGACTCGCCCCGGTTCTGCCCTTCCTTGATCTGTACCGGAATCAGGCCACCGTCGCTGAGATGTTCAGCCACGGCGGAGGCAGAGGAGAGCTCGAGGTCTCCGCTTACCTTCGTGCCGTCCTGCTGGCGTGCTGTGTAGGTAAAATGGGGCATAATTCTAATCCACCTGTCCGGCGACGCGAATCACCTCTTCGATGGTGGTGACCCCACGGCGTGCATATGCGAGGGCGCAGTCGGTGAGGCTGATGAATCCCTCCTGGGCGTGGGCCGCTTTCGCAAAATCGCTGCTGTTGTTGCGTCGCAGGGCATCGGTGAGTTCGGGGTTCATCTCCAGCAACTCGAAGATGCCGATGCGTCCGTGGTAGCCGGTATTGTTGCACTGGGTGCAGCCGATCCCCTGTTTGAACTCCTCGGTATTGACGTTATCGCCGCGCCGGGTTTTGAGCCAGCTCTGCTCCTGCGCGCTCAGCTGTGCAGGGGCGGCGCAGCTCTCGCAGATACGCCGCACCAGGCGCTGCGCCAGCACCGCACGCAGGGAGGTGGCAACTATATAGCCCTCTGCTCCCATATCGATAAGACGCAGGGCGGTGCTGACCGCATCGTTGGTATGCAGGGTGGAGAGGACCAGGTGCCCGGTCATCGCAGCACGCAGGCCGATCTGGGCGGTTTCCTGGTCGCGCATCTCCCCCACCATGACGATATCCGGGTCCTGGCGCAGGGCGGTACGCAGCACGCCGGCAAAGGTCAGCCCCACCCGGGTATTGACCTGGACCTGATTGATGCGCGGGAGGCGGTATTCCACCGGATCCTCGACGGTGATAATCTTTTTTTCCGCGCTGTTGATCTCATTGAGAGCGCCATACAATGTGGTGGTTTTACCGCTGCCCGTAGGGCCGGTTACGAGCACGAGCCCGTGGGGGTGGTGGATATAGCGGCGGAATTTCTCCAGAATTGCGGGCGGCATGCCGATTTTATCCAGCCCCAGAATGCCCCCGGATTGATCCAAGAGGCGCATAACTACAGCCTCGCCGTACTGCAGCGGCATGGTGGAGAGGCGGATATCGATACTCTTGTTCTTTACGCGGATGTTAAAGCGCCCGTCCTGGGGGAGACGGCGTTCGGAGATATCCAGCCCGCTCATGAGTTTGAGGCGCGACACCAGTGCGGAGCCGATGCGCTTCTCCTTCATGGTCTGCTCCTGCAGCACCCCGTCGATGCGTTGGCGGATACGCAGCACGTTCTCGTCCGGTTCGATGTGGATATCCGAAGCCCCTACCTGCACCGCATCCTCAAACAGGGTCTGAAGCAGACGCACCACCGGGGCATCTTCGAGCTGACTGTCGGGAAGGAGTTCGGCGATGTTGAAATCGGTCTGGGAGAGTTCTTCGCCCAGCTCTTCGGCGATGTTTTCAATCTCATCCGTGCGGCGGTACACATTGTCGAGGGCGCGCAACAGATC
>JAIVHC010000275.1 GCA_020201305.1 Geobacteraceae bacterium | reverse complement strand
CCTGCTATCAATGTCAGCAAATTTTGATGGTAAAGAATGCCCCCGCCTCCCCACCGACCCCCTGGACGCCCATAAAATCGCCTACGGAAGTGGAAATGTACCGGCGGCTTCTCTGAGCTGGTAGTATTCATCAACTTCATGAATAAGGTAATTCAGGAAGGCTCTGTTGGCGGGTGAGAGGCGCGCATGTTTTTTCCACGCTATGGACAGGTCGAGATACAGGGGGGGATCACACGATATAGTTGCTATCTCCGGATCGCGCGTCAGCGCCATACGCAGAAGGAATGCAAGTCCGAGTTCTTCTTTCACCAGGCTTTTAACCAGCGTGAACATGTTTGTCTCCGCCATGACAACCGGGGTGATGTTTTCCCGTTGGGCGAAAAGATCGATTATTTCACGTAGATAATAGCCCCCCTTAAAATGGATCAAAGGTTGGCGCAGCAGGGTGTGCAGGGGGAGCTTCTTCTCCTGTGCGAGTGGATGACTGCGGTGAATGCAGGCAATAACTTCTTCATGCACGAGATGATGTGAATCCAGTTCATCTGGCACATTACCGGCAATAATTCCCATGTCGATATCTCCGGATTTTATCATGCGTTGAATGTCCCAGGCACTGTTCCCGGTAATGGATATCTGTAATCCGGGGTGATAACGTTTGAATGTCGTTATTATTTTCGGAAAGAAAAAACTGCTTAGCATCGGGCTTAATCCCACCTTGACTTCCCCTTTAAGCAACGTACGCAGGTCTTCAATCTCCTGTTGAGCTTTCTCCACACCTTGAAGAATTTCACGCGCATGGATGACGAGAACTTCCCCTTCGGCTGTAAGGGTCACCTTGCGCTTCTGGCGGTTGAACAGTACCACGCCCAGATCCTCCTCCAGTTTGCGGATTGAGATACTCAGAGCCGACTGGGCGATGTGGAGTTTTTCCGCTGCCCTGGTGAACCCTTGCGAATTGGCCACTTCAAGAAAAAATTTCAGTTGCTTGAGGTCCATGCCGTTTTCTTCCCCATGTGTAACTATCTACTTCTGATTATAGGCTTGTGTTCCCCATGGAAAGGGCTCTGGCGCTGTTATGTGGCGTAGCTTGCCCTTAGCTATATATTAAATATATTATTATCATCTAAACAATATATTTCCAATATACATAAAACGCAAATATACTTTTTGCATAGTAACTATCCAGAAAGGGCTTACGGCACCCATTTATGGCACCCATTCCAAGGGACACTTTGCGGCGTTCGTGGCTCCAGACGCCCTTTACATGGGTACCACAAGCCCCTGAAGCTAGTGGAGGGTGAATAGTTACTTTGCATATTCAGGAGGACAACTAATGTCCGTATATCTTGACTGTAACGCTACAACTCCGCTGGAACCCGCGGTCGCCAGGATTGTGCAGAGGTTCCATGAGCAGGATTTCGGAAATCCTGCGAGTCCGATTCATGATTATGGCGAGTTTGCGCGCAGTGCTGTGGATCATGCGCGGGCGCAAATAGCGCGTGTGGTAGCGGCGCAGCGCGACGAAGTGATTTTCACCAGTGGCGCTACCGAAGCGAACAACCTCGCCATTCTGGGATTGGAGTCCGCCGGGATGCGACGCGGATGTCGCCACATAATTACTACAGCGGTGGAACATAAAGCAGTTCTGGAGCCGTTTGCACTCTTGCAGCAGCGCGGGTTTGAAGTTGAGGTGGTGCCGGTAGATGCGCACGGACGTTTTGACCCCCGCGCTATAGCTGCGGCTCTGCGTCCGGATACGCTCCTCGTTTCCACCATGCAGGTCAATAACGAGACCGGCGTGTATCAACCACTTGATGCTGTGGGGGGAATCCTGGCGCAGCATGATCTCTGGTGGCATGTGGATGCGGCGCAGGGCTTTGGCAAAGAACTCGAATCTCTGCGTCACAAGCGAATAGACATGCTCTCCATTAGTGGACATAAGATATATGCCCCCAAAGGGATAGGCGCATTGGTAATGCGTAAACGCAATGGCCGGTTCCCGCCCCTGACCCCACTCATTTATGGTGGCGGGCAGGAGCAGGGATTGCGCGCGGGCACCCTTCCTGTGGCGCTTATAGCGGGCCTGGGAGAAGCAGCTAAACTTGCGTTGCGCCAGTATGAATCGCGGCGCAACGCCTGTCTTGATATAAGGCGCACCGCGTTAGACGCTCTGATGCCCCTGGGGGTGCAGCAAAATGGCGCCGAAGCATTTACGCTGCCCCATACCATCAATGTTTCCCTACCCGGGATTCGATCTGATCAGGCTATTAAGGCCCTGAAGGATGTGGTAGCCATATCCAGCACTTCCGCTTG
>JAIVHC010000274.1 GCA_020201305.1 Geobacteraceae bacterium | reverse complement strand
GCTTGGGGGCACCAACAATGATGTCGGCCTGCTCCAGCAGTTGAAGAGCGCGCTGGCTGAACCCCTCCTGCCCTTCGATTCCGGCACCTACAACGTGAATAGTTCCCATGTGCTACGTCCTTTATTCAGCAGTGTTTATTCCTTGATGGCGTCGCAAAAAGTCCGCCTTACGGCGTTACGGCGTTTTTTCAGGACCTCGACATACCAGATGTATGCCTTCGCCCCTGAAAAACCACCAGGCCTTGTAGGTCGAAATTTTTGCTTAGCCATCTTATGGTTTTTTGCGAAAGCATCATATATGAAACTCAGTATACAGGTTAAGTTGATATTAACGGTGCTGGTGGGAGTGCTGGTGTGGGGCGGGCTCGACTACTATATCCAGCAGCGCGAGATTCTCCCCAGCTTCCAGGAGCAGGAGCAGCGGCTGATGCGCGAGCAGGCCCTGCATGTGCGCGAACTGCTGGGGTATCAGCTCAAAGAGCTGGATACCTACTGCTACGACTGGGCGGCGTGGGATGACACCTTCGAATTTATCCGCACGCGCGACCCTGCCTATATCGAATCCAATCTCGGGTATACCACGTTCCGGAATAATAACCTCAATCTGATCCACTATATGAACAATGCCGGAGAGAAAGTGTGGCATGGTTTCTATAATCTTGAAACCGGGAAACCCTATGCGGAGGATGAATTCTGGTCCCGCTCCCACTGGGATCTGGAGGAGGAGCCTTTTCTGCAGATTGAAAGGGTAGAGGATTCGGCGACCGGATTGATAAAACTCAAGCAGGGGGTGATGCTTGTGGCTGCGCGCCCGATTTTACGCAGTTCCGCTGTTGGAGATATACGCGGACGCATAATAATGGGGCGTATGCTCAGTGGCGAAGTAGCGGAAAATATTGACAGACATATGCGTGAAAAAGTGGAGTTCATGCCATGGGATGAGGCGCAGGCTCAGCACGGGAACGCCAGTCTTGCTACTTTGCGCAGCGGTAAGGTGTATTATGCTCCGCAGGAGCGCAGTGAGGGTTGCCTGTGTGGGCATATTGCCCTGTTTGATCTGTGGGACAAGCCTGTGGCTGTAGCTGAGGTGCGCATGGAGCGAACCTTGATGCAGCAGGGGGAAAAGGCGCTATTGCGCAACGTGCAGGGGAATCTTATTGCCGGGACCATGGTGTTGTTGTTCATGCTCACGGTTATGTACCGCTTTGTAATCAAGCCCCTGCGCAATCTTACCTCAAGTGTGCAGCAGGTTCGGCATAAGCCTGAATTAGCCGAGCTGCCGCGGGATTTAAAAGGCACGGATGAAATTGGGATTCTGGCACACGAATTTGAACTCATGCTCGGGCGTATCAGCGCGCAGATAGAGTTTAAGGAAGGAATTGCGGCGAAACTGGAGCGCAGCAGTGTTGCTGGACACCACTCCCGATGTGATTATTTCCGCTACCCTGGATGGTACGATACGAACTTGTAACCGCGCGGTTGAGTCTGTTCTGGGATATGACTCCAGCAGGGTTGTGGGGATGAAGGTCTTTGCTCTTATGGCAAACCCATACCGGGAGCGTATGAAACATCATATGGCTGCCGGAGATACGGTGGCCTGCCATTGTTTCAGCCCAGGCTGTGAGGCCGTAGCACTAAAAGAGGATGGAACCGAGGTGCCTGTACTTATGGGTGGCTGCGGTATGGATGATGAATCTGAGCCCACGCTTCTGTGGACTATGCGGGATATTTCCGAACTGAAAGCGATGCACGAGAAGGTGGCGCACCATGAACGACTTGCAGCCATCGGCCAGATGGCAGCATCGGTGGCGCATGATGTGCGCAACCCTCTTACGGGGATCAGTGGCGGGGTGCAGATGCTTTTAAAACAGAATGAAACCTCTGCGGTGCAGAAAATGGTGTTGGAGGAGATGCTGTCTCTAGCGGATCGGATCGAACATACGGTTAATCAGATGCTCGCATTTTCGAAACGCTGGGAACCATCCATCCGCAAGATAAACCTGGCGCATTTTCTTGAAGGTATCGGTGAGGAACTGGGCGAACGCGCGGGTTTTGAAAATATTGATTTTGTCTTTAGTGGAGAGAAGCGCCTCTACGTTATGGCAGATCCTGAACTGATGCGCCAGGTGTTCAATAATCTATATCAGAACGCCCAAGAAGCCATGCAGAATGGGGGAGTAATAGGAACTGTTGTTACGCGCAAGGCAGATATGGCAAAGGTGATGATAAAGGACAAGGGCGCGGGGATGCAGGAGGAAATTATCGATCGGGTTCTGGAACCTTTCTACAGTACCAAGAGAGAAGGCACCGGGCTGGGTCTTGCCATCTGCCTGAAGATTGTGGAGGCGCATGATGGGAGTATCCGTTTTACGAGTAAACCCGGTGAAGGCACTACCGTTAGCGTAACTCTGCCCCTGGGTAATCAGGAGTTGCGCCAACTAACCAACGGAGAGCAGACGCAGAAGGATACCGAAGGGGCCGAGAGGATGGATGCCGGGCAGAACTCCGCTACTTGATAGAATGGTTATTGTTTTAGCAATAAAAAACGCCTGTCCTCTCGCGTGCACAATGTGAGGGCAGGCGTTTTTGTTTTTGTTGTCTGTATAGTGTTTTGCTAGAGTTTCAGGAGTTTGCGGGCCTGGTCGACTACGTTGGCGCTGGTGAAGCCGAAGTGTTCCATCAATTTGGCGCCGGGGGCGCTGGCGCCGAAGCCTTCCATGCCGATGACGCTGCCGTCGATGCCGACATAGCGGTCCCATCCCATGGGTGAGCCTGCTTCGATGGCAAGGCGTGTGCGGCATGAGCGCGGGAGGACCTCTTCGCGATAGGCTTTATCCTGTTGTTCGAACAGTTCCCATGAGGGGAAGGAAACCACGCGTGTACCGATTCCCTCCTGCTCGAGTTTTTCCTGCGCCGCGAGGATATGTTGCACTTCAGAACCACTCGCCATCAGGATCAGTTGCAGCTCGCTCTGTTCTTTGGAGAGGATATACGCTCCGCGTTCGAGCATCCGGGCTGGGGCGTATTTGTTCCGATCCAGGGTAGGGAGCCCCTGACGGGTAAATACCAGGGCAGTGGGACCTGAACGCTGCAGAAGGGCGGATTTCCACGCCTGCGCGGTCTCGTTGGCATCGCATGGGCGGATGACCGTGAGATTGGGGACGCTGCGCAATCCACTCAGTTGCTCAATGGGCTGATGCGTGGGGCCGTCTTCTCCGACACCGATGGAATCGTGGGTGAATACATATACCGGAGCCACCCCCATGAGGGCGGCCATGCGCATCGGGGGACGCATGTAGTCGGAGAAAATCATGAATGTGGCGCCGAATGGCAACAATCCACGCGTATGACACAGGCCGTTGAGTATCGAGCCCATGGCATGTTCGCGGATGCCGAAGTGAATGTTACGTCCCGCCCGGCGGGGGCGGAATTCATCCGCATCGTTGAGATGGGTATTGTTGGAGGGAGCGAGATCTGCCGAACCACCGAGAAGGAACGGGAGGCCCTGGGCCAGTGCATTGAGGGCTTTACCACTCGCAGCACGGGTAGCCATGCTCTGCCCTTCTTCAAACGCGGGCAGAAGGTTGTCGAGTTCAGCCGCACTCAAGGGTTTATCCGCAAGCCAGTCCTGCAGGGTCGGGTTGTTTTTTGCCTTGTTTTCACATGCCTGCTTCCATTCCTGTTCCTGACGCGCTCCTCTTTCTCTGATCTCGGCCATATGCGCG
>JAIVHC010000170.1 GCA_020201305.1 Geobacteraceae bacterium | reverse complement strand
AGATTGGCAGAAATGCCGTTGTTCCATGGGGGAGGGGCGGCAGAGATTAGAGTGGCGCAAATAAATAAGGATCTAAAGGAGAGTTTATGCAGCCCTTTGTGTTTCACAATCCGACAAAAATCGACTTTGGTGCCGGAAAGGTAGTTAAGGCGGGCAAGGCAACCGCCGAATTCGGCAAAAAGGCGCTCCTGGTATACGGGCAGAACAGCCTGAAAAAAACCGGAATCTTCGATCGCATCACCGCATCCCTCAAAGAGGCGGGAGTCGAATACGTAGAGTTCGGCGGGGTCAAGTCCAATCCGGTCCTGAGCCACACGCAGGAAGGGGTGGAACTGGCGAAAAAAGAGAACGTCGATGTGATCCTTGCCGCCGGGGGTGGCAGCGTGTTGGATGAGGCAAAGGCGATAGCTGCCGGGGCTCTCTACGATGGGGATGTATGGGATTTTTTCATCGATAAAGCCAAGGTGGAGCAGGCGCTGCCCCTGGTAACGGTTCTGACCCTTGCAGCCACGGGCTCGGAGATGAACTGCGGCGGGGTGGTTACCAACGAGAAGACCCAGCAGAAGTTCAATATCTTCGGCGCTCCCCTTTATCCCCGTACCTCCATTCTCGACCCCGAACTCACCTATAGCGTACCTTCCGACTACACCGCATACGCCGGGGTGGATGCCATCTCGCACCTGATTGAGGGTTATTTTACCAGCACCGATACCGAAACCCCACTCCAGGATCGTTTTGTAGAAGGTACGGTGAAGGTAATCAAAGGCGCAACCGAGCGTCTCCTGCGGCGGGGTGATGATCCGGACGCGCGTGCGAATATGATGTGGGCTTCAACCCTGGCGCTTAATGGCCTCTCTACTGCGGGAATCGGCAGCTACAGCATGCCCAATCACATGATCGAGCACTCCCTGAGCGCCATGTACGATATCCATCACGGCGCCGGGCTTTCCATTGTTATCCCGGCGTGGATGGCATATCAGGCGGAGCGCGATCCGCAAAAATTCGCACGCTTTGCGAATCGTGTGTTCCGTTGCAGCGGCGGCAGCACCGCAGAGCGCGGCCTCTACGCCAGTGATGCCATGCGGGAGTGGTTCCGCAAGATTGGTGCCCCCATCGATCTGAGTGAGGGCGATATCCCCGCCGAAGATATCCCCGCGATTGCGGAAAATGCAACCATGCTCGCGCAGAAGTGGGGGCTGGAGGAATACACCAAAGATGTGATTATCGACATCCTCAAGCGCTGCGACTAGGCGAGAAGTTCTGCCCTGATGAAGATCGTATCCTTCAATGTCAATGGTATCCGTGCACGCCTGCATCAGCTTCAGGAGCTGATGCAGGCGCACGCCCCGGATATCATAGCCCTGCAGGAAACCAAGGTGCATGACGACCAGTTCCCCTACGCGGATATTGAAGGACTCGGCTACCATGTACACTGTTACGGGCAGAAGGGGCACTACGGTGTCGCCCTTCTGTCCCGTACTGAGCCCCTTGCAATAGAATACGGCTTTCCCCACGATGATGCCAGTTCGCAGCGGCGTCTGATCTATGCGGAGTATCCCACTCCGGCAGGTTCAAGCATCAAAGTGTTCAACGGTTACTTTCCCCAGGGAGAGAGCCGCGAGCATCCCACAAAGTTTCCCGCCAAAGAGCAGTTTTACGCAGATCTGACCCGTCTACTCGAAAACCACACCGCATCTGCGGATAAATTCGTAGTTGTGGGGGATATGAATGTTGCCCCTGCAAATGCGGATGTAGGCATCGGGCAGGATAATGAAAAACGCTGGCTGCGCCAGGGCAAATGCTGCTTTCTGCCTGAAGAGCGCGAATGGCTCTCCACCCTTATGGACACGGGCCTCGAGGACATATACCGCGTCTGCCATCCGGACCCCGCACACATCGATCCTGCAACCACCGGAATATACAGCTGGTTCGACTACCGCAGCCGTGGTTTCGAGCGCGACCCCAAACGCGGCCTGCGTATCGATCTGATACTTGCGAGCACCGCACTCCAACCACACTGCCACAGCGCAGGTATCGACTACAGCATCCGCTCCATGCACAAGCCCTCCGACCACTGCCCCGTTTGGGCGGAGTTTGCGGGGTTGTAAATTGGTTGTATTGGCCTGCACTGATAGGGGCGTGCTCCTTGGCGCCTTGATTCACTTAAGGAGCAAATGAGCTTTCCTTCTCCCCGAGGAGAGGGAGTAACCCCTGTCTCCCAACGTCTACCCAGGCGCATTAATATTTCATTTCCAGCTGAGGCAAAACACCAGGGCTGGGGCATGGAAGCATGGGAAGATACGGAATAAATCAGATAGTAACATTTCTGTAGGGGCGCCCGGCAGCGCCCATGTTCGCTTGTCCCATAAAAAAGGCCCGGATTGCTCCGGGCCTTTTTTCCGTTTTGTCTGTTTCTATACCTGGGGTGTTACACGTTCCAGGTGTGACCTTCCTGCAGCAGCTGATCCATGGTGCGGCCAAGTTTGGATTTTACGCAATCGATCTGCTCATACACCATATCGTCGTAGGTCTTCTTGCTGTCATCTGCATAGATTATGCCCAGAGCAAGAGGAAGATCCGCATCGGGACGCATCCCGGCGAGAACAGTTGCCATGTCTGCATCCTTCTCATCGTGGACAAGGATGTCACCTTCAGCTACGTCCGCGACAGTGGCCTTCTTGATCCCAAAACCGTCCTGAACAAGGCAGAACTGATCTTCAGTGCCGAAGATCATTTTCTCGCCGTGACGCACAATGATGCGATTGTTGGGCCCCTCTTCCTTGCTAGAAAGGGCTTTGTGCGCCCCATCGTTGTAGATAACGCAGTTGGCGTAGATCTCCATCATGCTGAAGCCGTGGTGCTTGGCACCGCGCTCACAGATTTCGGTGGAGAGTTTCATGATTGAATCAAGGCCACGTGCAATAAAGGTCGCGCCTACGCCCATAGCGGCCACAAGAGGAATCATGGGGTAGTCAATTACGCCGTACGGACTGGTCTTGGAATACTGTCCCATCTCAGAAGTGGGGGAGTACTGCCCTTTGGTCAGGCCGTAGATCTTGTTGTTGATCATGACGTAGTTGAGGTTGATGTTACGCCGGATGGCGTGGATGAAGTGGTTACCCCCGATAGCGGTGGAATCACCGTCACCGGAAACTACCCATACGTCCAGTTTGGGATTCGCAACCTTAACCCCGGAAGCTACTGCAGCAGCGCGCCCGTGGATGGTGTGGAAGCCGTAGGTTTCCATATAGTAAGGGAAGCGGCTGGAGCAACCAATACCGGATACGATTGCAACTTCATCACGCGGCTTGCCCGCAGCTACCATACCGGAACGCACAGCGTTCATGATGGCGAAGTCACCACAGCCCGGGCACCATTTAACCTCAGCGTCTGATGCGAAGTCTTTTTTGTTCAGTTGTGTATCTGCCATGGTATTTTATTCTCCTAACATTTCGTTGACTTTGTCGATTACCTCATACTCGCGGAACGGGTCGCCCTGAACCTTGGAGAGGCTTTGAACGTCAACCAGGAACTTGGCGCGCAGGAGCACACTCAGCTGCCCCATGTTGAGCTCAGGCACGAGGATCTTGTCAAAGCGGCTGATGAGGTCGCCCAGATTGGGCGGGAACGGCCATACCCAGCGCAGGTTGATACCAGATACGGACTTACCTTCTTCGATGAGGCGATCGACCGCACCTTTAACCGCGCCAAAGGTACCACCCCAGCTGATTACCAGTACCTTGCCGGACTCAGCACCGTTGATCTCTGCTTCGGGAAGAACTGCAGCGAGATTGTCAACCTTGGCTTTACGGGTTTCAGTCATGATCTGGTGGTTCATGGGATCATGGCTGACAGCGCCGGTAAGAGCGTCTTTTTCCAGGGTACCGATGCGGTGCTGTACCCCTTTGGTTCCCGGGATAGCCCAGTCGCGTGCGAGGGTCTCAGGATCACGCTTGTACGGCTGATAGGTCTCGCCCGGGTGATCTTCCGGCTTCCAGAAGTTCACGTAGGGGGTAAGATCTTCGAGCTCGTCCATGGTGGGTACTTTCCAGGGGCATGAGCCCTGGCCGATGTAACCGTCAGTCAGAACGATAACCGGAGTGCGGTACTTCAGAGCAATTTTGGCACCTTGGTAGGTGGCATCGAAGCAGTCAGCCGGGCTGAGGGCTGCGATGATGGGCATATAGCTGTCGCCGTTGCGCCCGAACATAGCCTGAAGCAGGTCAGACTGCTCGGTCTTGGTTGGCAGACCAGTACAGGGGCCACCGCGCTGAACGTTAACAATTACCAGCGGCACTTCGAGAATCAGGGCCATACCGGCTGCTTCTGTTTTGAGTGCCAGTCCCGGACCGGAAGTGGTGGTGAATGCGAGATTACCCGCGCATGCAGCCCCAACAGCAGTACAGATACCCGCAATCTCGTCTTCCATCTGCATGGTTACCAGACCCAGATCTTTAAATTCAGACGCGTAATGGAGCAGGTCGGTTGCCGGAGTGATGGGATAGGAGCCGATGAAGGGCTGCAGGCCGGATTTGTATCCTGCGGCGGCGATAGCGAGGGCAGAAGCGTCATTGCCGGTGATGTTGCGGTACAGGCCTTTTTCGATCTGAGCCGCACCGAGGTCAAAGCGCTCCTGAAACATGATGGTGGTTTCACCATAGTTCAGGCCCGCTTTAAATGCGCGGGTGTTGGCCTCAGCAACCTGCGCCAGAGGCTTTTTGGCTTTGGCACCGAACTTCTCATCAATGAAGTCGAGAACGAGTTGCTGCTCCTTGTTGAACAACCAGCAGAGTACACCCATGGTAAAGAAGTTCTTGCACCGGTCTTTGGCTGCATTGGGCATGTCCATGTCGGCAAGCGCTTCGCGCACCAGGGTGAACATGGGGATCGCTTTTACATCATAGCCTTTAAGGGTACCGTCTTCGAGGGGATTGCCCTCGTAGCCCACCTTTTCCAGAGCTTTTTCGGTAAAAGAGTCGGAGTTGGTGATGATCATGCCGCCGGGTTTAACGTCTTTTGAGCTGTGCTTAACTGCAGCGGGGTTAAACGCTACAAGCACATCAGGATGGTCACCTGCGGTGTAGATCTTGTGATCCCCCAGACACATCTGGAACCCGGATACCCCAGCGATGGTGCCGGAAGGGGCGCGGATTTCTGACGGATAGTCTGGCAGGGAGTTAACATCATTACCGTCCAATGCTGCCAGAGCGGTAAGCTGGTTGCCAATGAGCTGCATGCCGTCGCCGGAATCACCGGCGAATTTTACGACAATTTGCTCAGATTTTGTGAGTTTTGCATTCTCAGCCATACTGTCTCCTGTTAAATAACGATATAGTTCTATGTTCCCGCCTGCTACAGCGTTTGCAACAGACGATAAACCAAAAACAAATAGGATTGAATATCAACAACCCCGATGGGGGTACCTGGTATCATACTTAAACGGGGTTTTGTATACCACCATATGAGTTCGGGCGCAAGAAGTGATAACACCTAAACTATTAAATAATTGACTTTTTCAGCCAGGCTATATGGTTCCAACAGTGCGAATAAAGAATAAAGTGATTGTGCTCTGAAGGGTTAGGATGGCTGTAGGTAAACAACAAGGGCAATGTTGCCATTGCCCTTGTTGGATGGATTTATGTTGCGCTTATTTTTGTTACGACTTCAGAACGTCTGCCATATCCGGGAGGATGTTGGGCAGCTCATCAATGAGGCCTTTAACCGCTGCAACTGAGTTGTTGAAGAGTGCCTGCTCTTCTTCGTCAAGCTCAAATTCGATGATGTTTTCGATGCCGTCAGCGCCGAGAACACAGGGTACACCTACATAGTAGTTGTCTACGCCGAACTCACCCTTGAGGAGTGCACATACGGGCAGTACACGCTTCTGGTCGCGCAGAATTGCTTCAGCCATAGCGATGGCAGAAGATGCCGGGCTGTAGAATGCAGAACCGTTGCCGAGGAGCTTAACCACTTCGCCGCCGGCCATCTTGGTGCGCTCAACCATGGCGGTCATAACCTCTTTAGCTTTGGACTCGCCGTGCTTGCGTACCAGCTGCTCCATTACCGGAACACCGTTTACGTTGGCATAGCGGACGATGGGAACCATAGTGTCGCCGTGACCGCCGAGTACCATGGCATTTACGTCGCGTACAGATACGCCCAGTTCCCACGCGATGAAGGTGCAGAAACGGTTGGAGTCGAGAACCCCGGCCTGACCCATAACACGCTCGGCCGGGAAGCCGGTAACCTTCTGGCACAGGGTAACCATGGCGTCGAGGGGGTTTGAGATGATGATTACAAATGCGTCAGGAGCAAATTCTTTGATCCCTTCGGAAACCTGCTTCATGATCTTGGCGTTAACGGCGAGCAGGTCGTCACGGCTCATGCCCGGCTTACGCGGCAGACCGGCAGTAACGATTACAATGTCGGAACCGGCGATATCTTTGTACTCGTTGGTTCCTTTGAGGTCCACGTCGAACTGGTCAACGCGTGCAACCTCGGCGATGTCGAGCATTTTGCCTTGGGGCATGTTTTCCACGATGTCGAACAGTACTACGTCACCGAGTTCACGCAGGGCGCAAAGCTGTGCAAGTACGCCACCAATCTGTCCACCACCAATCAGGGAAATCTTCGATCTTGCCATGTTTCTCTCCTTCAAATAAATTAAATGAATAAAAAGCCGGAGCGACTGTATGTCACACCGGCACGAGTAAATAGAGTCAGGGGGCAATGAAGGTTGAACGCAAGGGTATCCGCATATTTACGCATTGTCGCACGTATGCTTTGCAACCTGTTTGAAAGCAGTGTAGAGGTTGCGATGATACCCTGTGTTCTGTGGCTTGAGTTCATGCCGATAGAATCCCGTTTCTTGTAATGTTTGCAGTGGCCGTTCCGCTGAGCATTTTGCCAAGCGCCGACACAACAGGTATACAGTATGCAAAAGGGGATAGGCTGTCAAGTGAATTTGAGTGCGCCGAGATACGCAGTTATTTGTCAGGTAAAATGAAAATGGAACAGTGATTTATTTTTTGCTTCGGGCTTCTTCCTCACTCGTAAAAATGGAGCTCTCCTTAGCCCTGGTGCGCGCCTGCTCCATGTCCTTCTCGGATATATCCCGCGGGATATTAAGTATCTGCCCGGGATAGATCTGGCGTGGATCTTTGATCTGATCACGATTCGCGCCATATATGAGGGGCCATAGCATGCCATCGGCGTAGATGAAGGGCTGGCGTGCTATGGTGTACATATTTTCACCACCTTTTACCGTGTAGTGCAGGATTGTTTCAGGAGGCTGAGGTGGCTGCGCCGATGTGGATGGAGCCGGAACCGGGACCTCTTCCGCATGGGATTGTTCCGGGATGTGATTTGTGGTGGTGTCAGGCGCACTGGTGTCAGCTTCTGGTACTGCCGCCGGGATATCCCGGCGAGGAATGGACTCTTCTGAACCGGGTGAGACGTGGCGCTCTTCAGTTTTTTTTCTGCTTTCAGCTTCCGCACACCCCTGCGCCGGAGGGGTAGCTGGAGATTCCGTCTTGCTGGCTGCAGGTGTCCGCCCTGAAGCATCCGTATCGTTCTGAACGCAGGTGTGAGAGTAAGATGGCGCATCATCGGAGGCAGGTGCTCTCTTTGTCTGCGGGGCACTACAGCCGCAAAGAGCCCACAGGAACACAAGTGCCGGAACCCAGAGGCCCGGCCCGGTGCTTGTACTGCGCCTGCGCGGTGGTTTGGCGTCAGGCGCAGTTATTCTGGATGTTGAATCATTATACATACGCATTTGTTATGTCGCTATCGGAGTAAGCAGGCCGGTAGTGTGCCCTGTCAGTCCTTTTTGGTTTTGCGCAGACGTAGTGAAAGTTCCTGCAGCTGTTTGTCATCCACCTCGCCGGGTGCGTTTGAAAGCAGGCATGTCCCCTTCTGGGTTTTGGGGAATGCGATTACATCACGGATGGAGTCGGATCCGGTAAGGATCATGGCAAGGCGGTCGAGTCCGAAGGCGAGCCCTCCATGGGGAGGGGCTCCATACTGAAGCGCATCGAGGAGGAAACCGAACTTGATCTGCGCTTCTTCCTGGCCGATGCCAAGAAGTTCGAACATCTTGCTCTGTACCTGCTGATCGTGAATACGGATACTCCCGCCGCCGATTTCGGAACCGTTGAGTACGAGATCGTACGCCTGGGCACAGGCCTTGCCGGGGTCGGTATCAAGCAAGGGAATATCTTCATCGCGTGGTGCGGTGAAGGGGTGATGAACCGCGCAGTGGCGCTGTTCCTCTTCGTCCCATTCCAGCAGGGGGAAATCGGTGACCCACACAAATTTATATGTGTTCTTATCCGTAAATCCGAGTTTATGCCCTAAATGGCCACGCAGACGTCCGAGAGCTTCATTGGTAACTCCGGCGCCGTCGGCTACAAACATAAGTAAGTCGCCGGGTTCAGCGCCAAAGGCCTGGTTGATCTGCTTCATCTCTTCGGGGGTGAAGAATTTACCGATGGGAGACTGCCAGCCGTCGTCATTTACTTTGACCCAGGCGAGCCCCTTGGCACCGTAGATTTTGACGAAATTAGTTAAATCGTCCATATCCTTGCGCGAGAAATGACCGCAACCCCTGGCGTTGATCCCTTTAACCAGACCCTGCTTCGCCGCCGCATCTGCAAAAACC